>JBKJNM010000058.1:0-6641 GCA_046593655.1 Lacibacter sp.
ATTGTCATAAATAGTGATACTGTCTGCCACTTCGCTATTTCTAATAAGCCTTACACTACCACTGCCTTTTAATTGTGAAATAGTTCTATCATGATATCTAAAAGTTGTACTTCTGCCGGCAAACCTGGAATGATAATAAATATCATCTATATGCTTGTCGTCATAGTTTTTTAATAAAAACAAGAGTGAATCAAAATGATGAATATGCGTTTTTCGTAAATACAATGCTTCATTGAGAGATTCAACATCCAGCTCCAGATCTTTTAACAGCGAAATGATGTATTTTTTCTCCCGCTGATTTTCTATAGTATGCTCCAACTGATACTCTGCTAAAAAGCCACAGAACACAGCGAGGAACAACATTAAAAATTCCCAGAAATAAGATTTCCAGTTTTTCTTGTGATGAGGTGCGGCCGGGTCGTGGGTATGATGATGTACTTCCATATCTTCTGAGGTTGAAGGTTGAGGGTTTAAGGTTGAAGGTTTTTCAGTTTCGGGAATTGGTTCAGCAGTTGGAGAATTGTTCAACTGTTGTTTCTCTTGTGCATCATCTGCTGTTGGGGATTGTTCTTTATTTTCTTCTTCCAGCATAGTTGGTTTATTCTTTATCCAATTTCAAGATCGTTTGTAACAACACATTCGCTCCATTGGTCATGTCCACAGGCTTTGTAAATTCTTTAGGCGAATGACTAATGCCACCAACACTCGGAACAAAAATCATGGCAACAGGAGTAATCATTGCCATTTCCTGCGAATCATGCCCTGCCCCGCTTTGCATAAACTTTGTAGTAAAGCCCAAGACTTTGGCTGATGTGTTGATGGTTTGCTGCAATGCTTTATTGGTTAATGCAGGTTTCGATTCATTGGCTTGGCGAACAAAACTGATTTTTGTTTTGGATGATGAAGCAATTGCTGCTGCTCTCTTTTCAATTTCTTTAAACAGGGTTTCAATTTTTGGTGCTGACAAATCTCTTATCTCCAAACCCAATGCTACTTTGCCCGGAATTACATTGTAAGCACCGGGCTGCACAGCAATTTTTCCAATCGTACCTACCTGGTTTCCTTTAACACTGTTGATGACTTCATTTACTGCGATGATGAATTTGGATGCAGCGAGTAACGCATCCTGCCGCATAGCCATAGGTGTAGTACCTGCATGGTTGGCAAAACCTTCCACCGTTACTTCCCAATGCACAATACCCACAATACCTTCCACCACACCAATTTGTAATTTTTCTTTTTCTAAAATGCCACCTTGTTCAATATGTAATTCAAGAAATGCTTTGAGGTCGCCCTTTTTTCGGATGCAGGTTTGAATGTTGTCGGGATTACCGCCAATGGCTTTGATGCCTTCTGCATGTGTTAACCCACTCTGACTTTTTTGCAGCAAACCTTCTGCTGTTAAATGACCCGCCATGGCCATGCTGCCAATGGTGCCGCCTTCTTCATTGGCAAAAATGATGACTTCCAAAGGATGTTCTGTAACAACATTATTCTCATTTAATATCTCTATTACTTCCAATGCACTGATAGAACCTAATGTGCCATCATAGTTACCACCGTCGGGCACCATATCAATATGCGAACCAAAAGCAATGGGTTTGAGGGATGGATTTTTTCCTTTTCTTTTACCAATGATATTGCCTGCTGCATCAATGGTTGGGTTAAGCCCGGCTTTTTTCATCAGCTCCATAAACCATGCACGGCCTTCTATATCGCCTTTAGTATATGCAACACGGTAGCCTCGGCCTTTTTCATCTACTCCAAATTTTGCGAGTTCAAAAATGCGGCTTTCAATGCGTTTGCCATTTACGCTTAAAGCTGCTCCTGCTTTTTTATTGTTGGAAAGCAAGGAGCCAAATACACCCATTCCAATAACGGTGAGTGATGATTGTTGAATAAAGGTTCTGCGTTGCATAAATGAAGAGGTTTTTAATTGTCTGCTTTAAAAAATATTTACGTCTGCATTCTTTGCCCTTCAAAGTCTCCCGACTTTGAAAGGATACTCAATGAAACAGTTTGGAAACTGTTTGTTTAAAACTGCGAAGTCTGGAGACTTCACAGAGCTGGTTAGAATATTTTTCATATTTAAAAATTGATTGTATCATCAAAATTTATTCTTTTTAATCAATCATTCATAAATATTTCCTGCAATTTTTCTCTATCTCTCGTTTTTGTAAGTGCCAGCATTAATAAAATTCTTGCTTTCTGCGGATTGTGATCAAACGCTGCAACTGTATTCATTTTAACGTCGTTGAATTCTTCCGTTGTTGCAATGTTGATATTACCTGAAACTACCCTTGATGACCGAACAACGGCAACTCCCTTTTGCTTTGCATTTTCTGCAGCAACTTGAAATGCCTTACTGAAATTGCCATCGCCGGCTCCTGCAATTACAATTCCATCAACTCGTTCATTAATCAAAGTATATAGAGGAGTGGTGGATGCATCTACATACATGTAAACAATCTCTACTTTTGGCAACTGAGTAATGCTGCTAATATCGAAAAATGGGTTTTGATTATTGGTATAGATGGGTTGGCTATAGTATTTAACCTGGCCATCATATATTTTTCCTATGGGCCCTGCGTTGGGAGCACTAAAAGCATTCACATTACTCGTATTAGTTTTTGTTACATTTTTTGCATCATAGATCATCTCATTAAAGCTTTGAACAACACCCCTGCCTTTGCTTTGCGGTGCTGCGGCAACCAAGATGGCATCATACAAATTTTTTGGTCCGTCTGCGCTGATGGCGGTTGATGGACGCATTGACCCGGTAAGCACTACAGGTTTATCTGAACGAATAGTGAGACTTAAAAAGTAGGCTGTTTCTTCCTGCGTATCAGTGCCATGAGTAATCACAATTCCATCGGCTTCATTGTTTGTAAATATTTCATTGATTCGCTTTGCCAGCTTCATCCAAATTTCTATCGAGATGTTGGAGCTTGCAACATTGGATATTTGTTCGCCATTCACGTCAACCAGTTTACTGATGGAGGGTATGGCAATTAATAAATCCTCGACGGGAATTTTTCCTGATTCATATGCGGCTCTATCAGGGGTAGCGCCTTTGCCGGCAATTGTACCTCCAGTTGCCAGGATTATTACTTTTGGCAGCTTTTGTGCACTTCCATTTAGATGAAGCAGGCAAGCAAAGAATAGCGATAAGAAAATATTTTTCATATTTCAATTGTTTATTGAGTTTAACTAACCCAGCTCTGCAAAGTCTCCAGACTTTGAAGCTGTATGCATCATGTCTCTGGCATTATACTGAATGAAACAGTTTGGAAACTGTTTGTTTAAAACTGCGAAGTCTGGAGACTTTGCAGAGCTGACTACTAAATAACATTTTTTTAAATTTCCCAAATCAATCGTTTAATTTTTAACCAGCCTTGTTGAATGCAGTACATTTATTTTCCACTGCTTTTTTTCTTTTAGTAAAATAACTGTTTCCATCCATTTTATAATTTCCTGTTTACCATTTCTGGTGATGGTTGATTGCAGGTAGTAAGTAATCCATGCTGTTTTTTTACTGATGGTTGTATTTATAAATTCAAAGCTGTTGATTCGTTTAAAGTCCTTTATTGTTTTACTCATCATCATTTTTTGAATCAGAGTGTCTATCGTCCATATTTGTCCATACTCATAAAGCTTTACATTACTTGTGCTGTATAATTTTAAACCTGTAGTATCACTGTTTGATAATGCAGTAAATAGTTTAACAATGGTTTGTTGTACTGACATTTGTTCTTTTATTGATTCCTCTTGTGCCACCAATACGATGGAAATAATAATGGCAGCAGACAGAAGAAAGGTTTTTTTCATTATTATTTTTTTAAATTTATAAGAGTCCAGCTCTTTAATGTCTCCAGGCTTTTGCTTAGCCGATTTTATTTTACTCTTTTATATTTTTTCAAAATATCAATTACTATTTTATGCGGCAGTGCGTAAGATTTGTTTCCATTAATTCCTTCCATTGTTTCTGCAGCTACCATTGCATTTATAATGGCCTCTTCTGTAGCCTGTATTGTTGCTTCAAACAGAGGGTTGATTTCGTCATTAGATAAGACATTTACTTTTGTAAAATCTTTTCTTTGAAAAGCAGTTGGATTAGCTGTAGAGAAAGCCACAAAAATATCTCCAGAGCCATTAGTACCCTGCCCGCCCACTTTGCCGATACCCAGCGATACTCTTTGTACAATTCTTTTCAACTGATGGGGTAATAATGGAGCATCCGTTGCAACAACCACTATAATAGAGCCATCACCTTCCTGCCTGTAGGAGGGGGCTGCTTTTAGTTCATTGTTCAGTGTATCTATTAATTCTTTGCCAACTGGTACGCCGGCAATAATGAGATTATTTTTTCTTCCAAAGTTTGATTGTACGAATATACCTACAGTATAATTGGAGTCTTTAATATTTACAACTCTTGACGAGCTGCCCGACCCGCCTTTAAAACCTAAACACCGGCTGCCTGTACCACCACCCACATTTCCTTCTTTTAGTAAACCTGATTTTGCACTGTCTAATGCTTCATACGCATTACTTTCTTTTACATGGAAACCATAAATGTCATTTAAATAACCATCATAGGTTTCTGCTACCACAGGATATGTGTACCAGAAATCTTCTTTGTACCACCCTGTTTTTACAAACCATTTTAAAACTGCATCTCTTACTACACCAACACTGTTAGTATTGGTGATCATGATGGGGCCTTCTAAAAATCCCGATTCGGTTATCCAGGTAGTTCCCGTCATTTCGCCATTTCCATTGAGCGAATACCAGTTACCATAAACAGGATTATTATTTTTTCCTCTAGGTAAAATAGCAGTAACGCCGGTACGTACCGGGCCTTTACCTCTTATGTTTTTTCCTGTACCGGAAATGATGGTGCTGTATCCTACTTCTACACCTTTTACATCGGTGATGGCATTGAACTTCCCCGGCTTGCCATCAAAAGGAATTCCAATATCTCTTGCCCGGGGTTTTTGTGCAGTAGCTATTTGCCCCATTACAATAAAACAAAGAAGTGTTGTTGTAATTTTTCTCATGTTTATTTTGGTTGGTTGATAAATTAGTTAAAGCTATTTATTAAAAATCGCTACGAGTTAAAATCTGATGCTGAAATAAATTCTATCAATACAAAATGCAACGCCCCTACAGGACTTTTCTTATCACTACATATCCGCTCTATTTCCTTCCCTGCTCTTCAAGGTTTCCAGGCTTTGAAGTTGTATGCATCCTGTCTCTGACAGGATACTCAATGAAACAGTTTGAAAACTGTTTGTTTAAAACTGCGAAGCCCGGAGAATTCGCAGAGCTGACATCACTTATCAAAACGGCATTTTATTCAATACTTCTATATACCGTGAATCATTTCGTACCGGGTCCCATGCTTTGTCATATTTCAACCAGGTCATCCAATTACCTTGTCGCATATAATATTGATTGAGTAATTCAAACGCTTTATCATATTCACCTAATGCAACATAGCAAACAGCGGAACGGTATTCAACCACATTGTTCAACCTTTCAATACCTTTTAAGATTTGCCTTGCTGCTTCAATTTGTCCATTTTTAATGAGTGCATAAGCCAGTAATGCTTTTCCACCTCCGCTATTATTCATGGGGTTTTGTGTTTGAAGCGTCTCAATCGCTTTTACCGGATTGTTATCAGCTACATAACTTAATGAAATAAAAAATTTGCTGTTATCATTTTGCGGACTGATAAGACTGAGATACTGAATGGATTTTTTATACTCCTTCTTCCAGTAGTAATAGATGCCTGTTGTTAATAATACACGACTATCCGTTGGAGCCATTGTATTGGCCTTATCCATCCATTGTTGAGCTTCATCCCAATTGCCTTTCAATGCCAATGTTTCACCATACGTAGCATAATTGCTTGCATTGGCTGAATCGTACTGAATTGCTTTTGCGTAATTCTTTAATGCTTCATCCCATTTGTATTCATAGTTTTTGTTCATTCTGGCTAATTGTGAATACGCTTCTGAAGAACTGCTGTCAATTTGCAATGCTTTATAAATGGCATCTTTTGCTTTTGGTAAAATAACAACAGCACTGCTATTATAAGTTGGGAAATTGGGGTAGGAAAAATCAAACATCCAGTAGGTTTTGCACAACTCAATATAAGCCGTTACGAAAAGCGGATCAGTTTTTACTGAGTTTTCTAACCATTGAACTGCAATTAGTAAACTATCAACCGAACCGCCATTTCTTGGGTTGCCGATTTTTATATATTCAAGAGCTTTGATGTAACAGGAATTTGCTTCTTTGTTTTGGGAATATACCTTTACAGTTACCTGAGCTTCGCAGCTTGAAGATGTAGCAAAGAATATCGTAATCAAAATAATCACTTTCATATTAATGCAGTTTGTTTTTTATCTTTTATCAACCAGTACAAGTGAAACAACAGCAAAGGAACCAGCCACACAAAAATATCTGAAGCCAAAAATGCAGTTGATTTATTTGGAAAGAAATAATAGAAGATGTTCATGGCATAAGCATCAATTACTCTTACAGTAACAAAATAAGCCGCACAGATAAAACTGCTGATCATCATGCGTTGATGCAAAACTATTTTCCGTTGTTTGATAAAATAAAAAGCAAGGCTG
>JBKJNM010000083.1:0-25864 GCA_046593655.1 Lacibacter sp.
GTTGTGGATTATCTTGTAAAACCGGTGGCGTTGGATAGATTTATTAAAGCTTGTAACAGAGCCAAAGAGCTTCACGAACTTAAAATAATTAAGCAGCAGCCTTTTGCAGAATATTTATTTTTGAATGTTGATTACAGTCAGGTAAAAGTAACTTTTGATGATATTATCTGGATTGAGGGTTTAGGAGATTACGTTAAAGTGAATCTTAAAAGTACAAAGAAACCTATAGTAGTAAGAACAAGTCTAAAAGCAATAGAAACTGAATTACCGCCCAATAAGTTTATCAGGATACACAAATCATATTTAATTGCTATTGCTGAAATAACAGCAATACGTAAGAACAGTGTTTTTATAAAAGAAATGGAATTGCCTGTTGGGGAAACATTTCGTGAAATTGTTGAAAAACTTGTTCGTAAAGAGTTGTAAAATTTTAGCACACTACTTTTCCCCGCCCATCGGCAAAATTCACATTTAATTGTTGACGTATTTTTTTTAAGATGATAAGAATTCCGTCAGCGGGGATGGGTGGGCTGTGCGTTGGCTTTTTTAGCTCTTTGCAAGGTTGGCTTTGTGTCGGGGTTTTGTGTGCCTTGCAATGTGCTAAAAATAGCGTGGTGTCGGGTCGGCAAAGTCATGGATGTTTGTCTATGTGTAAAATGTTCAAAACTGAGGTGGCAAACGTTCAGGCATTGATGAATAACATGATCGATGGATTGTTACTTTGCCATTCGCTGGAATCGTCCACATTTGATCATATAAAAGTACAATTGAAAAGAGGCATCCCAATTGTTCAGTTTTACAGGGTAACCCTGGACGTTGAAACACCCACGGTATTCTGTGAGGATGAAAACGGCGCTTTTCAAGTAACTGAACATCTGCTGAAAATGGGATGCAGACGCATTGGTTTACTATTGGGTCTGCAACATTTAATGATTTCTCAAAAGAGATTAAAGGGCTACAATAAAGCGATAAAAAAATACAAATTACCGCTTGATTCCAAACTGTTGGCCAATGTTGATTTTAGCACTGGTATGGTTAATTCAGCAGTAGATAAGTGGCTTCATTTAGATCCACCTATTGATGCTATCTTTTCAATTTCTGATAAAAGTGCGGTACAAATAATCCAATATTTAAAGAAAAAAAATATCCAGGTTCCGGATAAAGTTTGTGTGGCAGGATTTGGTAATGAATATACCGGCGAAATTATTGAACCGCAGTTAACAACCTTTGATGTTCGTACAGCATTGATCGGAGAAACCGCTGCAAAAATTTTGCTGGACAAAATCATTGATCAAAACACCAGCTTAGAAAGTGTTACAATAAAAGGAAATCTGATTGTGAGAGACTCTTCAAAAAAACAACCTATTAAATAATTTACCCAAACCCGTGACAATGGTTTTCTGTATAGTGTAATAAAAAAACTATAATAACATCCTGGCAGCAAAGCTGGCAAAGTCAGCAACAGTATTGCAGGCAAAATAATATTGCCTTAACTGTTCTATTGAATCAAAAATGTATAACCGATCAATTAAAAAGAGTTAAACGAATAGAAACAGGCTTTTGCAAATCATCTGATAAATCTAATAAACAATATAGCAATCAAACAAAAAAGCAATCAACAACATTAGTATTAAGCAGAAAATATGAAAGAAGTAAAAAACTCTTCTTCCTATTCTCACAACAACAAAAAATTATTATGAGATATTTTTTTCTATTTCTCCTGCTTGCATAGGCATAGCATCTTTTGCACAGGTTAAATAACTTTTTACCTTAGTGGTACAATAAAAGATGCCGGTACCGGCGAAACTTTAATAGGTGCAAGCAAGGGCTAACCGATACCAAACCAAAAAGCACTTTCACCAATGCGTATGGCTTTTACTCCATTAATGCAATTGAAGGTACTTACAAAATGAGCGTAAGTTCTGTTGGTTACGTAACAGATACTGCTACTATTGTAATAGATAAAAGCAAGCGGTTAGTAATAGGCTTACAATCTAAACAAAAACAACTGGAAGCAGTCGTTATTTCCAGTAAAAAGAAAAATGACAATATTTCCAGGCCAATCATGGGTGTTGATAAACTAAACATGGCGGAAATGAATAAAATCCCTGTATTGTTTGGCGGAAAAGACATTCTTAAAACAATACAATTGATGTCGGGTTATAAGTCTGCAGAGGTGGTGGTACAGATAAAAATTTAATTTTGCTGGATGAAGCACCTGTGTACAATGCATCGCACCTGCTCGGTTTCTTTTCTACATTTAACAGCGATGCCATAAAAGATGTAAGTATTTACAAAGGGGGTATGCCGGCACGATATGGAGGTCGCTTATTTTCATTACCAGACAATCGTGCTTTTCCTGTTCTGAATAACCGTGGAAATGAATTTCAACCTTACAAAGAGCAAATCCTAATATTTGCACTGACTATTTTACCATTCATAGTTGGGTACATTATCCATCATTCCACACATTCCGAAAAAGAACCGGAATTAATTTCTCCAGCTAACGTGAATACAGCGTACATTTATTAAGACTCTTTGTAAGACCGTTCTAAGCATTGGTGATTCAAAATCCCGGGCGTCATTCTGGTTGAAATGTAATCCTGGTTTCCAGGAGTTGATAATTTCAGTGGTACTCCGCCAGCCGGCGGAAGCCCGTTCAGAATAATTTTCTAATTCATATTACATTTCCTTAGGGTCATTTTTTAAACTTTAAAAAGTTCAATCATGACAAAAAAGAAAATGGAACTAGACATTATCAATCCCAATTGTGCAGGCATTGATATTGGAAATAAATCGCACTTTGTAGCTGTAGGGCAAACCCTCGAAGATGTGAAGGAATTTGGTGTGTATGCAGATGATCTTACTGCTATTTGTTTACATCTTAAGGAGTATGGCATTTCATGGTGGGCTTTATTATTATTATCACTGTTCTGCTTCCTGTGGCGCTCGTTTTAAATCTGAGCAGGCGAATAACCTTTTTGCCGGGGTAGTTGAAAAAATATATTCCTCGTCCTGGTATGACAGAGGTATTCAAATTAGTTATCAATGAAGTTTATTTGGTAAAAACAAAGAATCAGAAAGACGAAATAAAGAACATCAAAACTGAATTGGAACAATTAAATAACAGGGTTGCAAAAGCACGGGAATTGCTACTATCTGGCGATCTTGATGGTATAGATTATAAAGAAATAAAATCAAAATCTGAGAAAAAGATAGCCATTTTAGAGGCTATGCTATATGCAGAAGCCGATACAAAGCGGAAAAGAGAAATAATAGGTTCGATGTACCCCGAAAAATTGACTTTTGACGGAATGAGTTATCGAACCTCCTGTCTCAATGAAGCAGTTGAGCTGATATATAGGCTGGGAGAGGGTTTTAGCGAAAATAAAAAAGGACAAAACAGTAATAAAACTGGTTTGTCCTCGCTGGTTGGCCTACCTGGATTCGAACCAAGACAAACAGAACCAAAATCTGTCGTACTACCATTATACTATAGGCCAATCTCCCTTGCGGGGCAGCAAAAATAAGATCCTTAGTCAGATGAACCAAAATTTTCTGTAATTGACTACAAGTTATCTTCTCTTGTCTTTAATTCTTTTATCTTATCCAAAGCGCCAGCAACCACATCGCACATGATGGTGTACAATGCTCCTTTTATAGGATTAGCATAAATAAATTCCAACGCTTCATTTTCATTGGCAATTACTTTTGTTGGAATAGCAGGATTTCCTTTTTCTATTCCTTCTTTCAGTAAGTTGATAATATCATCAGCAGTTCTGCCTCTTAAATTTTTATCACACCGTATAATGATCTCATCAAAATACTGAGTACTTAACTCACCCAACTCCCGGATGTCTTCATCTCTCCTGTCGCCGGTACCACTTATAACACCCACCTTGTGCTTGTAATCGAGCTTGCCTAAAAAATCGCCCAGCAATTTTAATCCATGCGGATTGTGAGCAAAATCGGCCAGGAAAGTAAAATTTTTAAAATGGAAAAAATTCAAACGACCCGGTGTTAAAATTTCGCCCGGAATAAAAGTGAGTAATCCCTGCCTGATATCATCTATAGTAATATCCCTGTACAAATAAGTAGCAAGTACGGCAGGTAAACAGTTGTTGATATTGTGAACAGCTTTTCCACCATACGTTAAAGGAATATCTTTTACTGCCATTACTCTTATTTTCCAGGTGCCTTTCATGATGCTGATAAACCCGTTTTCAAAAACTGTTGCGAGCCCACCCTTAGCACAATGTTTTTTTATGCGTGGATTGTTTTCATCCATACTGAATAATCCAATTTTACAGTTGAGATCTTTTCTCATAGCATATACCAAATCATCCTCCGCATTTAAAATGGCATAGCCGTGCGGAAAAACAGTTTCGGGAACAACTGCTTTTACTTTGGCCATTTGTTCGACATTGTTGATGCCGCCTAATCCTATATGATCGGCTGCAACATTGGTAACGATTGCAACATCGCAATGTTGAAATGCCAAACCTGATTTTAAAATGCCGCCTCTTGCACATTCAAGCACAGCAAAGTCAACAGTTGGATCTTTCAATACAAAGGTTGATGATACTGGTCCGGTACAATCTCCCTTCATCATCAAATGGTTTTGAATATATACACCATCACTCGTGGTATAACCAACCTTTTTCCCTGCACTCTTGGCAATATGTGCAGTTAAGCGGGTGGTCGTTGTTTTGCCATTTGTTCCTGTTACGGCAATGATGGGGATTCGTCCTACACTTCCTTTTGGGAATAACATATCTATTACGGGCTCGGCCACATTGCGAGCTATGCCAACAGCAGGTTCAATATGCATGCGGAAACCAGGGGCTGCATTTACTTCAAGTATAGCACCACCATTTTCAATAACAGGCGTACGCAGGTCGGCAGCCATAATATCAATGCCGCAAATATCCAAACCAACGATCTTACTGATACGTTCGCACATGAAAATGTTGGCAGGATGTACTTCATCTGTTACATCAGTTGAAGTGCCACCGGTTGATAAATTAGCGGTTGTTTTCAACAATACAAGTTCGCCCTTTGGCGGAACAGTTTCCAGCGTATAGTTTTTTTCTTCCAGCATTTTCATGGTACTTCCGTCAACAGTAATTTGGGTAAGTACTTTTTCATGACCAAAACCACGCCGGGTATCTTTATTAGTTTCATCAAGTAACCATTGAATACTGTGCTCACCATCTCCTGTTACACTAGCAGGTGTGCGTAAAGCCGCACAAATAAATTTATGGTTGATGACTAATATTCGAAAATCAAATCCTGTAATATAGCGTTCAACAATTACACTGCGGCTATAAGATTTTGCCGCTTCAAATGCCAGTAAAGCCTGCTCTTTGTTAGTAATGTTGGTGGTGTTTCCTTTTCCGTGATTGCCATCAATGGGTTTTATTACAAGTGGGTAACCAAATTTCTCTATTGCTTCCTCAACGCCTGCTTCTGTTCTTACAACCGTTCCTTTTGGTACAGGAATTTCAGCGGCGCTGAGTAACATTTTTGTTTCTTCTTTATTACCTGCAATATCAACAGCAATATTTGATGTGGTGGAAGCAATGGTGGCACGTATTCTTTTTTGATGCACGCCATATCCCAATTGTACCAAACTCTGTTTATTTAACCTGATGAAGGGAATATTTCTTTTCAAAGCTTCCTCAACAATACATGCTGTTGATGGGCCAAGTCTTGTATCTTCTCTTATCTCTCTCAGCCTTTGTATGTCTTCGTCCAGCGTATATGCTTCTCCTTTAGCTAATGCTTCTGTAATTCTTACCGCAGCTTTTGCTGCATATACACCGGCATCTTCTTCTAAATAAGTAAACACAACATAATACACACCTTCTTTATCATTGGCACCCCTGGTTCGGCCAAACCCTGTATCCATACCTGCCAGTGTTTGTAATTCCAATGCAATATGTTCAATTACATGACCCATCCACGTACCTTCTTCAACCCGTTCAAAAAAGCCGCCTGCTTTACCAACACTGCAACGATGTTGGTACATGGAAGGAAACATTTTTTCCAGGGCTTCACGAAAACCGGGTATGGTATTAGTTGGTTTTTGTTCCATTTCTTCCAGGTCCAGTTTCATTTGAATGAGTTTGGGTCGGCGCACACTCCAGTAATTAGGACCTTTTAGAATTTTTATTTCAAGAATTTGCATAAAATAATATTTGATTGCTCAGGATTTCGAATATATCAAATTTTATCCGATGACTGTATAAACTGAACCTCAGTTGCGAAAATTTTTTCCTTATTTTTGTAAGCGAACCAAAAAAACTTGCTTTGCAGCATCCCAAAGGAAAGCTAATCGCAATTGGCGGCGCAGAAGATAAAGGTATTGATCAGGAAGTAGGCGGAATTCACCGTTACAATCTCAATTTTTTAGAACTTGGTATTTTAAAACGAATAGTTGAAGAAGCTGGCGGCTTAACTGCACGCATTGAAATCATTACTACTGCATCAATGATTCCACATGAAGTAGGTGAAAATTATATGGATGCATTTGGAAAAATGGGATGCGCCAACATCGGAGTTATGCACATCCGTAACAGGGCCGATGCAATGAATACAGAATACCTCGATCGGATCCGTACCTGTAATGCAGTTATGTTTAGCGGTGGCAATCAACTTCGTTTATCCAGCATCTTTGGCGGAACAGAATTTTTGAAAATTTTATTGGAACGATTTCATGAACAGGAAGAATTTGTTGTTGCAGGTACTTCTGCAGGTGCAATGGCTATGAGTAATACCATGATATATGAAGGAAGTGCTTCCCGTGCTCATTTAAAAGGTGAAGTGAAGATGACAACCGGCCTTGGGTTTATTGATGATGTAATCATTGACAGCCATTTTGAAAAACGGGGTAGGTTTGTTCGCCTGGCGCAATCCATTTCAAGTAACCCAGCGTGTATTGGTATTGGTTTAGGTGAGGATACAGGTATGCTCATCATTGGTGGAAATAAAATGGAAGCGATTGGAAGCGGTTTAGTCATTATCATTGACGGGCATGATATCATGTATTCAAATATTGCTGATATTCCGGATGGCAATCCGATTGGTATTGAAAACCTGAAAGTTCATTTCTGTGAAAAAGGGAATGGCTATATGCTCAAAGAACGAAAGTTTATAATAGAAGCAAAAGAAGGAGCATTGATAAGAAAACAGGTTGATGTAGAATAATATTTTCAGCTTTACTTTATAATATGTTTTTATGAAGAAACTATTTTTTCTTTCGCTGGTTATTTTATTGCTGGCATTTAAACAACAGCATAAAATAAAAGTTCTTTTTTTTGGTGATTCCATTACACAAGCAGGCGTAAATCCGGGAGGTTATATCATGCGCATTGACAGCATGAGTAAACAGCAGGGCATAAACAAGTATGAATTTATTGGCGCTGGTATTGGCGGCAATAAAGTTTACGATCTTTATTTGAGGTTAGATAAAGATGTGCTAGCTAAAAACCCTGATGTAGTGATTATTTATGTAGGTGTGAATGATGTGTGGCACAAAAGTTCATCCGGTACAGGTACCGATGCTGATAAATTTGAAAAGTTTTACCAGGCAATTATTGACAAATTGAAAGAGAAAAATATTAAAGTCATTTTGTGTACACCAGCAGCAATAGGAGAGAAGACTGATTTTAGTAACTCACAGGATGGAGATTTGAATGAATACAGCAAGATCATTCGCAAACTTGCAAAAATGAATGGATTGCCTATTATTGATTTGAGAAAATCATTTCTTGCATATAATCTCAAAAATAATCCCGACAATAAAGACCGGGGCACTTTAACTACAGACCGTGTTCATTTAAATACAAAAGGCAATCAGTTGGTTGCCGATGAAATGTGGAAATTGATTCAAACATTTTAAACTGCCTTTACGAGATAATAATTCTTCTTCCCTTTTTGAACCAGTAAATATTTTCCATGAAGCAATAAGTTGCTTTCAACAATTATTTCAATGCCTTCTATTTTTTTACGGTTGATGCTTACACCACCACCCTGTACCGTTTTTCTTGCTTCGCCCTTACTTGGAAAAATAGATGTTTCTGCAAGAAAAGAAACAATATCAATTCCTGCCTGCAATTTGTGGGCAGCAAAATCAAACTTCACAACTCCTTCCATTCCCTCAAGGTCTTCAATACTTAAACTTTCAACCGGCGCTGTTTGGTTGGCAAATAATTTCTCAGTTGTTTCAATAGCCGTTTTTAATTCAGCATCACCATGCACAAATTTTGTTACTTCTTCTGCCAAACGTTTTTGAACAATTCTTTTTGATGGATCTTTTTGATGTGTATCAATCAATACATCAATTTCTTCTTTGCTGATAAAGGTGAAAATTTTGATCCATTTTTCGGCATCAACATCACCAGCGTTTAGCCAAAACTGGTAGAATTGGTAAGGGCTAGTTCTATTGGCACTTAGCCAAACAGTACCGCTTTCTGTTTTTCCAAACTTACCACCATCTGCTTTTGTAATAAGCGGACAGGTAAAGGCAAATGCTTCACCACTTGCTTTTTTACGAATCAATTCTGTACCTGTAACAATATTGCCCCACTGATCACTGCCTCCCATTTGAAGTTTGCACTTTTTGTTCTCGTAAAGCCATAGGTAGTCATAGCCTTGTAATAACTGGTAAGCAAATTCGGTATAACTAATTCCTGTATCGCCCTCAATTCTTTTCTTAACACTATCCTTGCTCATCATATAATTCACGGTGATATGTTTGCCAATATCACGGAGAAAACCAATGAATGAAAATTCTTTCATCCAGTCGTAGTTGTTCACCAACTCTGCACTGTTGCTTTTTCCGGGTGTAAAATCAATGTATTGCGCTAACTGATTTTTGAGTGATTGAACATTGTGAGTTAAAGTGGCTTCATCTAACAAATTCCTTTCTTCACTTTTACCGCTTGGATCGCCAATCATTCCTGTTGCCCCACCAACTAGTGCAATAGGTTTGTGCCCGTTGTTTTGGAGATGACGGAGCAGCAGCACAGGAACCAGGTGGCCGATATGCAAACTGTCGGCAGTAGGATCAAATCCCACATAGCCTGACGTTGATTCTTTGGCCAATTGTTCTTCCGTTCCCGGCATCATATCCTGGATCATGCCTCTCCATCTGAGTTCTTCAAGCAAATTCATGTTTAAGCTGAGATTTCAGGCAAAAGTAGGGCAGGGGACATCATCTTGTTAAAAACAGGCAATAAACATTGAAAATCAACGTTTGTCAATGTCGCTCCTTTCTTATCCAAAAGGCTTGAAATAGGGCAGAATATGATTACTTTTGTTCTACCCTAAGCAGCTTTTAATATGTTAGGAGCCTCTTTAAATCTAATTGTTTATCTGAAAACCGACCGGATGATCACCCGCCACACCTTACTTTTATCCGCAGCCATCTTGCTAACCGTAAATTGCTTTACGCAAATACGTATTTATTCAAACGAGTTTATGAATATTGGTGCTGGTGCCCGTGCTTTTGGTATGGGTGGTGCACAGGTGGCGTCAGTTAGTGATGCAACTGCTGGTTATTGGAATCCCGCCGGTTTAACAGGAGTAAAAAACGACCCTTCTTTATCATTGATGCACGCCGAATATTTTGCGGGTATTGGAAAGTATGATTTTGGCGCTCTTGCAATTCCTGTTGCAAATAATAAACGAACAGTAGGTATTTCGTTTCTTCGTTTTGCTGTAGATGATATCCCTAATACTTTGTATTTGATTGAACCTGATGGTAGCATCAATTATGCAAACCTCAAATCATTTTCCTCGGCTGATTATGCCTTCATTGTTTCTGTGGCGCAGAAAATAAAAGAAACCAACGACAAATCCATGAGTGTGGGCGTCAATGCAAAAATCATTCATCGCAATGTGGGCACATTTGCAAAAGCCTGGGGTTTTGGATTGGATATTGGTTTTCAGATGAAAGGAAAGAACTGGTATGTTGGCGCAGCTGCAAAAGATATCACCACTACTTTCAATGCATGGTCGTTCAGCTTTACTGAAAGAGAAAAAGAAGTTTTGTTTCTGACTAATAATGAAATCCCCATCAAATCAACTGAATTAACGGCCCCCCGGTTGATACTGGGAGCTGCTTATGATTTCCGTTTGGGCAAAGGATTAACCCTAAAGGCTGAAGCTAATATTGATTTTACATTTGATGGGCAAAGAAATACACTCATCAGTTCACCAGTTATAAATGGCGATCCTAAACTGGGTGCTGAGTTAAGTATTAAAAATGTTTTTTTCCTGAGAGGAGGAATTTATAATTTTCAGAAAACCTTTGCTGACGGTGATTCATTGAATCAAAAGAAAGTATGGATTTATCAACCTGGTGCAGGTGCAGGCTTCAAGCTTGGTAATTCTTTTTTTGTTGATTACGCATTTACAAACCTGGCCAACCAATCAAGCCCGTTGTATACCCATATAGTTTCTCTCCGTCTCGACCTTTTGAAAACAAACAAGAACCTAAAGAAAAATAAGCAATCAAAATGAAACGATCCCTACTCTCAGCCATCATCCTGATGTATGCATTTACAGGCATACAGGCTCAGACCTACATGAATGAGTGGATTGATTTTAGCAAAACCTATTATAAATTCAAAGTTGGTGCAACAGGTGTTTATCGTATTTCCCAGGCACAACTTAATACGATCGGTATCAGTAATGCCAACGCTGCACATTTCCAGTTATGGCGTCATGGAAAACAGGTCCCTATTTTTACTTCTTCAGTTTCAGGTGTTTTACCTGCTGATGGTTTTATTGAATTCTGGGGCGAATTAAATGATGGTAAATGGGAAAAAAGAATGTATCTGGAGCCACAATACCAAATCAATGATCGTTGGAGTCTTTTTACAGATACTGCCGCATTTTTTTTAACTGTAAATACAAATGCCGGAGCCAACCTTCGCTTGGTTCAAACAAATAATGATCTCAGCTCTCCATTACCTGCCGAGAGTTATTTTATGCATAAAGCAGCAAACTATTACCGTAATGTCATTAACTCAGGTTTTGGGGCAGTGGTAGGCAGCACCGTATATTCTTCTTCTTTTGATGAAGGCGAAGGTTTTACAAGCCCTGAATTCAGACCCGCTAATCCTTTGATCTCAACCCAAAACAATTTATTTGTTGCAATGGGAGGGCCAGCAGCAATGCTGAAATTCTCAGCAGCTGGTAGGGCAATAAATCCACGTACAGTAAGAGTAACAGTGAATGGAACAGCGGTTGCTGATACATCAATGAACTATTTTAATGCAATGATTGATGAATCTTCAGATAATATTTTGCCTCTATCTGTCATCAGCACAAATACTGCAAGCATTCAATTCAATAATACTTCAGCCGAAGTAACTGATCGTATTGTAATAGGCATGTATGAATTAACCTATCCACGTCAATTTAATTTCGGTGGCCAGGCAAATTTTGAATTTGAATTACCTGCCAGTGCAGCAGGTAATAATCTTGTGATAGATAATGTGAACATAGGTTCACAGGCTCCTGTTCTTTATGATCTTACAAACGGGCTTCGTATTACAGCAGTTGTCCTTTCACCAACGCAGGTGAGAGTGGTTCTTCCTCCTTCTGCAGTTACAAGAAAGTTGGTACTCATCAGCCAGGAGGGCTCAAATATCCGTACAATTCCGGGTTCGTTTACAACACGAACATTTACGAATTATGGCTTAACTGCTAATCAAAGTAATTATATCATCATTTCACACCCCAGTCTTTATGCCGATGCAAACGGAGTTAACCAGGTTGAACAATACCGTTTATACAGAAGCACAGCAACTGGTGGTGGGTTTAATGCAAAAACATATAATGCCCAGGATATTATTGATCAATTTGGATTTGGCATAAAAAACAATGCGTATGCCATTAAGAATTTTTTACGTTTTGCCTATGCAGGCTTTACTGCAAAACCCCAAAACTGTTTGCTCATTGGTAAAGGTGTTGTTTATACCAATTTCAGAAATTCAGAGTCAAACCCAGTGCTTGAACAATTGAATCTTGTTCCTGTTTTAGGTTTTCCTGCTTCTGATATGGCAATGGCTTCCGATGAGGGTAATATTATTCCCCGTATTCCAATTGGCCGGTTAAACGTTGTTAATGGCAATGAAATAAAAGCATACCTCGATAAAGTAAAACAATATGAATCCTATTATAATTCCAATTCATGTGTAATAGCAGATGAACTCTGGAAGAAGAATGTAATACATGTTGCCGGTGCCAATGATTTTTTAGGTGAGCAGATCAAGTTTTATCTTTTGCAATATGAGAATGTATTAAAAGATACTGCCTTTGGTGCTACAGTATATTCTTTACAAAAGACCGGTGTTGCAGCCATACAGAATATAGTCAGTGAAAATATAACCCGTTTATTCCAGGAAGGTTTTTCATTGCTTACTTATTTTGGTCACTCATCACCCACAACGCTTGAGTATAATCTTGATAACCCTAACAATTATCCTGCAATCAATAAGTACCCGGTTCTGTTGGTAAATGGATGCCAGGCAGGAAATATGTTTCTTTCCGACGGGTTACGATTATCGGGCAACATGATCATCAGTGAAAAATGGGTGCTTTCGCCGCAGAGAGGTTCTATTGCTTTTATTGCCAGTACCCATCTTGGCATTGTGAATTATCTTGATCTGTACACAGAAGAATTTTATAACCAGATGGGCCATGCCGCTTATGGTCAGTCAATTGGCCGTATAATGGCTAATGTTAACGACACACTGGTTAGGGAAAATGGGTTTTATGATTTTTATGTGAGGATGCACCTCGAACAAATTACACTGCACGGTGATCCTGCAATAAAATTCTATAGTTCACAGAAACCTGATTATGCTATTGAGGCACCCATGGTTAAAGTATCGCCTGAGTTTATTTCCATTGCCGAGGATAAGTTTAAAGCCAATATCAAAATTGTAAACCTGGGAAGATCAATAGGCGATTCAGTGCATATAGTTATTACAAGGGAAATTCCTAATGGCAGCAAAACAATTGTATTTAATAAGAAAATCAAGCATATATCCTATGCCGATTCAATTGAATTGATATTGCCTATCAATCCATTTACAGATAAAGGAAGCAATAAGCTAAAGGTTGAAATTGATCCTGCCAATAACCTGAATGAATTATGTGAAACAAATAATGTGGTTACAAAAGAGTTTTTCATTTTTGAAGATGAAATACGTCCTGTATATCCATACAATTATTCTATTATCAACAAACAGAATATTACTTATTATGCTTCCACAGCTAACCCGCTGGGAACCTTGCGTAAATATTATTTTGAAATTGACAGTACACAAAATTTTAATTCATCCATTAAGAAGATTGATTCTACTTCATCGGTTGGCGGATCCATTTCATTTAAACCGGCCGGAATCAACTTCAACGACAGTACGGTTTATTACTGGAGAGTAGGTATGCGCCCGCAGGTAAACTCAGCCATCCTATGGAACAATTTCAGTTTTGTTTATGTACCTGGTACTGAAACCGGATTTAATCAATCGCATTTCTTTCAGCATAAGCAAAGTACTTATAACAGAATTACACTGAATAATAATCGAATAACAAGTTTTGATTCTTCTATCAGAAGAGTGCAGATACGTACAGGAATTTTTCCTTTTCATGTTGAAAGTAGTATTGACGTATCTATTGACTTTGAAAACATTGAAAGATATGGTTGCCGTTATGGTTCATTCCAGTTTTATGTATTTGATGGTAAAACGCTGGAGCCTTATACAAACAGGGAAATTGCACCTAATCAGGGATTATACGGTAGTTCATCTCCGGTATGTGGTAAACCAACACGATTGTTTTTTGAATACAATTATTATGTTCAAGCCTCCCGAAAAAGCGCCATGGATTTCATGGATAACATTATTAAAGATGGCGATTATGTTGCTGTAACTAATTTAGGAGGTACGCATCTGGCTGTTATAGATACAGCCGTGCTTAAATCAGATGTAGGTACTTATGGGCCTGGTAATTCACTTTATCATCGCTTCAAAAGCGCAGGTTTTACGTTGGTTGATTCTTTTAAGAGTGATAAGCCCATGATTTTTATTTACAGAAAAAATTCTTCTTTCACTCCTCAGCAACAAGTGGGGTTGACGAATGAGCAACTGGTTCAGGTATTTGAACCTGCAGATTATTATACGAGCGGAACAATTGAATCGCCTTGGTTTGGCCCGGCAAAAACATGGAAGGATTTGAAATGGAGAGGAACCAACATTGAACCTCTTGTACCTGATACAACCAGCATCGACATTATAGGCCGTACAATAACAGGAATTGAAATGTTATTAGCAACTGTGACTAACGCACGTGATACTACCCTTTCATTTATCGATGCATCTTCGTTTACTTATATCAAATTAAGGATGAAGAATACGGATAATATCAACATTACTCCGCATCAATTGAATTTATGGAAACTGTATGCCGATTATGTACCCGAAGGAGCGATTGCGCCTAACTTAACATTTAGATTTAAAGACACACTTGAACTTGGTGAGCCACTTGATTTTGCCATTGCTTTCAGGAATGTGAGTGAAACAGCATTTGACAGTTTGAAATTGAAGCTGGTGATAACCGACCGTAATAATTCGCCACGGGTTATCAATTTGCCGAAGAAAAAACCTTTGTTAAGTGGTGATTCAATAGTAGTATCTTATACGATTGATACAAAAAACTTGCCCGGGTTGAATACGCTTTACCTAATGGTTAATCCGGATAATGATCAGATAGAACAATTTTTATTCAACAACTTTATTTATAAAGGATTTTTTGTGAAGCCTGATAACTATAAGCCATGGCTTGATGTAACCTTTGATGGTACTCATATTTTAAACCGTGATATCGTATCATCAAAACCGCATATCCTTGTAAAATTGAAGGATGACAGCCGGTTCCTTGCATTAAGCGATACAGCCGGTATGAAGATCACTATCCGGTTCCCTGATAATACAGTAAGGGATTATAAACCGGGTTCTGATACTGTTCGGTTTACACCTGCCAATCTTTCAAATGGTGAAAATTCAGCAACCATTGATTTATTTCCATTCCTGCGTATGGATGGAGAGTATGAGCTTACGGTTTCAGGTACTGACCGTAGCGGCAATAAAGCAGGTGATCTTGAATACAAGGTTTCGTTCCAGGTTATCAATAAGCCAATGATTTCTAACCTGCTCAACTATCCGAATCCGTTTACTACTTCTACTGCTTTTGTATTTACTATTACAGGTTCAGAAGTTCCTCAAAATATACGTATCCAGATTTTGACGATTACAGGAAAGGTTGTAAGAGAAATTACAAAAGCTGAATTAGGTTCATTACATATTGGCCGAAATATTACCGACTTTAAGTGGGATGGCACAGATCAATATGGGAATAAACTCGGTAACGGTATTTATCTTTACAGGGTCATTACCAATCATAATGGCAAGGGACTTGAAAAGTATAAAGCTGAAGGTGATAATACAGATCAATTCTTTAATAAAGGATATGGAAAGATGTACCTGATGAGGTAAATAATATCTGAACATAAAATGATACCCAACAATGGCCTGCCTGTTGTTGGGTATTTTGTAATATATGAATAAAGTAAGCTGGATAAAGAAGATGTATGGTAGCGATTACTATCCGTTATGGCTCATTTTACTTTTCATATTACATGGATGGCGATATTATTGGGGATTGGTCTCTTTCATTGAAGTGGCAGAGGTGTTCTTTATACTTACTGCTGTTGCATTGGTATCCTTTGTTTTTTGCCGACTTCTTCAGCGACAAATCAAAAAGGCGGCATTTTTAACTTTCATCCTCTTGTTTTTTTTACTTTATACAACATCCATCATTAATTTCTTTGACTTATGGACGGTGCTGCCTCATGTAAAAAATCAACTGTTAATCATCCTGGGTTTATTCATCATAACTGCCGTAATAGTAAGAAAAGTAAAAACCATTGGCCCCCGTTTAATTAAGTGGTTGAATGTAACGCTTGGCATACTTATATTACTGGAGCTTGTTTTGTTGCTGTTTGCTGATAACAGCAGGGCTAATAGTGAAGCCGGGAGCTTTTTTATAGGCAGAGAAAATGTTCAAACAAAGAAATCATTTCCATCTGTTTACCTGATTTTACTCGATGAATATGCCGGCAGTGAATCGTTGGAACGAAATTTCAACTATAATAACAGCCATTTCACTGAATTTTTAGCGAGTAGAAAATTTAAAATAATCCAAAACGCTGCAAGTAATTATAAATATACCTTATTGTCATTGCCATCCATGTTTAACGGTGAGTACATTTCAATTCCTAAAAGTTTGTCGGTTTATGGTGAGGAAGGCAGTAAGCAAGCAATGGTTGATATGGTTCATAATAAAACCTTTACTACATTTAAAAAGTTAGGATATAATACCGTTAATTATTCTCCTTTTGCAATTCAAAACCATGATGAGGCCTATTCCAATCGTTTTCTGCCCGGTGGGATATTGTTATTACTTTATCCAACCTTATTAGATGATTTTGTTGAACAGTTACCGCCATACGTACTTTTAAAGCTGGGTAAAAAAGACTGGATTGAATCTTATTATAAAAAACTGCATGAGCAAAATGAACGACTCATACAAAAAACGTATGAAAAAAGCCGGGAAAGGAATAGTCAGCCTGTATTTTGTTATGTACATTTAATGCTTCCACATATGCCCTATATAATGGATAGTACGGGCAAGGTAAACATTCCTTATCTCAGCAGTCAAATACATAGTGTTGAAATTGAAAAGGAAGCATATATCCAGTCTTTGCAATACACAAATAAGTTGATGATGAAGGTCATTGACTCGCTCAAACGAAATACAAATAACAATGCAGTTATTTTGGTTATGAGCGATCATGGATATAAAACACATGTGTTCAACAAAAGGCAAGAAGACAAGTTTAATAGTTTAAATGCTGTTTATATGCCTGATGCGGATACTGCAAAATGGTATAATGGCATGACGAATATTAATCAGTTCAAAATCTTATTTTCCACTATCACCGGTGAAGCCATACCCTTAGTCAAAGATTCTTTAATCCTCAGGTAAAGCATTAGCATCTGTTTATTTTCCAGTTGCAGTTATTTAGTTTTCTGCTTTTTTTGAATTGAAAAGATAGTTTATCCCTAACACAGAAAGTATAATTAAAGCAGGAAAAATACTTAAGGTGAATCGGTAGTGCCATTCATTATATGTTAATCCTGTTAAATTAGCTGCAAAAAATATCAGCATTAAAAGAAGCGTGGCCGTTGACTTTTGGGAGTTTCGGTATAAAAAAATAAAGCCTGCTATGGCAAGTGGGTAAAGGATATAATGGGCAATGAGTATATAGTTGTGTGCGGTTGAGTAATACGAACGGGTTAATGTAAAAAATGATTTTACCTTTTTATAATAAAGAGTTGCCAAGTAAGAAAAACCTTGTTTGTTGTAGAGGTAAGTGTATGTATGGGAGAGGGTTTCTTTTTCCCTGTCATTAAACTCAGGAATATTGTAATCTGGTTTATCTACAATAACAGCACCTGCAACAATGGGTTTAATATATCCCTTTGTCTCTACTTCAGTGGTAAAAAGAAAAAAGAAAATACAGCCGATTGAAAGTATAGCTAAACTGTAAAAAACGAGAGGCTTTAAAAACTTCAGTTGATATAAATAATAAAAGATAAAGCAATAAGTAAAGAAAATACCCGGAGGCCGTGAAAAAGTTAACAGGAGGCAAAGCGTCAACCATATCAATAAATCAGTTTTTGTTTTATGTTTCAAGGTGTAGTACAGCGTTATGCAGATGAAGCATACAAAGAAGTTGTCGCTGAATAATGTAAGTGCCCAGGTTTGAATAGGGATGCAAAAGAGAAATCCTATTTGAGCAAGCAGTCCAAACATTTTATTGCCAAGTAAAAGGTTTGTGCTTTTCTTCAAACAAATGGCAGCTAGAATATTAAGAAGCAATTGAGCAATCACTGCTGTTTTTATACTCCCTATCTGGAAAATGAGGGTAAGAAAAAGTATATAGCTGCTGTAAAAAAAATGTTGCTTCAGTGTGTTCGTGATTTCTCCGTCTATGATTGCCCTGCTGGCCAAAATGTATTTTTCAGCTTCATTTATTTCAATAATACCAAGTTTCAGGTAAAGCAAATACATGAATATGAAATAAGTAATGATGATAAAAACCTCATTCAGATTTATTATTTTTCTCATGAAGTTGTCAGTTAAACAGGTTTTTTTTTGCTTTTGCTATAAAACAAAGAAATATATAAATACATAATAAAATCAAGGTGCTTAAAAGCAAGTAGGGAATATGGGCAGGTGTAAATTCAAATGATAGTTTGTTGTTACCCTGCTTTACAGGTGTGTACATAAAACCAGTTACAAGTTTCGGCGGGTGAGTTATTCCACTTTCGTTTTTAACAAGCCAGTATTTATAAAAGTTCTGCAAAAAAACGAGGTTGCCATTCTGAGGTGAAGTAAACTCTAAATGTAATTGGTTCACTGAATAGTAGGTAAGATCATTTTTTTTTATTTTCAAGATTTGTGTCAATGGATATTTTATAGTTGAGTCAGTAATAAAAAGAAGCGGATACCGGTTTACATTATAGTTACTGTCTTTCTTTTGCAATTGGTAATAGGTTACAACAGAGCTCAATTTTATTGGATAGTGAACATCATGTCTGGGGCCCGGTTGCTTGTTATAAAAGCTCCAGTCACCTAACAGTTTTTCTTCATTAAGAGGTATTATAGCTGCTTCATTCACTGGCTTTAATTCAGGAACTGGAATTCCATTGGGTGATTTTTTTAAAATGGTATTAATTTTATTTACTGGCTCTTTTCCAACTCCTGTATAAGGTAGATTCATAAGTGTAGCAAGAATAATATCAATACAAACAATGAAAAGGATTTGCCGGGTTTTATTTCTTTTCAGGAAGAATAACAGAAGTGCCAGCAGTATTATTTGAATGATACTTTGAATGACTAAAGTTTCAGCAAAGCTCACTTGATCAACCAATAACTTTAAATGGAGTCTTATATTGTTAAAAAAGGAATGGGTTGTTTGAAACAATGAATTTTCTTTTGCATCATTTAAAAAAATGTAGATACCTGCAATAAAACTAAAAGCTAATAGTACCATCAGGCACTTCATAACCAGGCTCATCTTTTTCAGTTGCTTTGAATCGGCTGGATTAAATTCATCCATCACAACAACAGCAATAATAATTAAACCAATGATTGTAAAAATTCTGAACTCTCCATTAACTCTTACATAGCCTAACAGGGGTAAAAACTTATATACAAATAGTTTAAAAACACCTCCTGCTGAAAGGATAAAAAAGAAGAATGAAGAGCACAAAAAAAAGATCTGATCACGCTTCATTTTTTGTAAGAAACCGAATATAAAGAACGAGAGGATTAACAGGCCGCAATAGCTATTCCTTAGTGCAATGTCGTTGTTAAACAGTTCAGGATTTTTTGTTGTGGAAAAGGGCAAGAGTAAGCTTATCCAACTTTGTATGTTTGTATTTTCTCTTAATACGAGGTCAAGTGCAAGTTTCTCTTTTCTTCCAAATTCAGAAAATATGTCGGCATATGCAATGATAAGACCGGCAGCAAGTAATAGAAGCAGTAACAGGAAAGTAAAAAGCGTTTTCAACGGTATAGTTATACTGGTTCCTTGTGAAATGCCTGTGCGGTTGGCTAACTTATATAGTATGTAAGGGATAAAAAAATACAAAGCACCAATAATGATTCCCGGATGGGCCGATGCAATAAAGAAATAAAATAATAAGACGGCAAGAAGGATTGTTTGAAGGGAGGAGGACTTCAACATTCTGTTGATACTCCATAAACACCAGGGTAAAAAAGCAGCACCACTTAGCCAGTTTAAATGTTGCAGGTGTCCCACCATATACCCATTTCCTATATAAGCAACTGCAGCAATAAAGCAGATGTATTTTTTGTTTGTGTATTGTGAACTCAGGATATACATTCCAAAAGCACCTATTATAATGTAGAGCATTACTTCAATGGAGAGGGTGTAAGCGTTATACCCGCAAGTGGAAGCAATGAGCCATGTTATCGGGCTCCAATAAGTACCGCTCATGTCACCATAAAAAGGTATGCCAAATGCTATATAAGGATTCCATAAGGGGAGTGTATTGGTTTTTAATACTTCACTCATTAAAAAACGTGGAGGTAAATACCCTGTGAACATGTCGTTTTTAAGCGCAAATAAAAAAGTATTCAGTGGTAAATAAGCCAGTAAGAAAACAAAAAAAATGCCTGCCAGATAGTGCTTATTTTTTAATTTATTTTCTTTCAAAACGTTGGTTTTTGATTTCTTTGGGTATCCTTTCTCATGAGTTCTGATGCAGGACTAAAGAACAGAAGCTAAATTAACTACATTCGTTTGTAAGTGCATGTGATTTTTTTAACAGGATTGACTTAAATATCAGTATAAATGAATCAGGAGTTTGACAGGTTTGCAAAAGATTACAGGGAAGTACATACAAAAAATATCAGGCATGTAGCGGGGGCCGATAGCTTTTATTTTGCAGAATATAAAGTTCTTGAACTAAAGAAATATGAACAAGATGAGCATTTACAAATACTGGATCTGGGTTGTGGCGATGCTGTAACGGATTTATTCCTCAACCGCCATTTTCCTCATTTTCAAATCACAGGTATTGATGTGTCGGGCGACAGTATCGCTGTTGCCACGCAAAAAAATATTGATCATGCAGTATTCAAAACATATGACGGAGAAAAAATTCCCTTTGCTGATGAACAATTCGATATTGTTTTTGTGGCCGGGGTATTACATCATGTAGCAATTGATCAACAACAAAACCTGGTTGCAGAAGCGGCCAGAGTTTTGAAACCAACAGGAAGATTATATATTTTTGAGCACAACCCATTTAATCCACTCACCAGGTACCTCGTCAACTCTTGTGAATTTGATAAAGGTGTTCAATTGCTTCCTTCTAAGAAAACAAAAGAAATAATAGTGAAAGCTGGCTTGAAAATAAGCAATATGAAATATTTAATTTTCTTCCCCCGAAATGCTTTTTTCAGGCTATTTCACAGGTTTGAAAAATATCTTCAAAAATGGCCTGTTGGAGGTCAGTATTTTATCCGGGCAATAAAAACTTAATCCACATTTATTCTTTCATTAATAATATAAAGTGGCCGCTTTTTACTTTCACGGAAAAGGCTGGCAATATATTCACCCATTAAGCCTATTACCAGTAACTGTATACCACCCATGAAGGTTACGGCTGTCATAATAGAGGCCCAGCCGGGAACAGTTTTTCCCTGGAAGTAACTGATAACAACCATGATCAGTAATAGAAATGAAACAAAAGAAACAAAAGTTCCTATGAGTAGGGAAATCCGCAATGGCTTAAAACTGAACGAAGTTGTACCTCTTAATCCCAGCCTTACCATATTCATAAAATTATATTTGCTGTTTCCGTGCAGGCGTGATGGAGCGTCAAAAGCCACCGTTATTTTTTTAAAGCCTATCCAGCTGAAAATGCCTCTTAAAAAAAGATCCCTTTCTTCAAATTTGTGAATGGTAAATAAAACCTTTCGGGTAAAGCCTCTGAAATCAGATACATTTTCTTCAATGGGGATATCAGATAAGAAATTAATGAGCCGGTAAAAAAGCTTGGTGAATACTTTTTTAAAGAAACCTAATTCACTTGTTTTTCTGCGATGCGTAGAAACAATATCATAACCTTTTTCCAAATGATCAAGAATAACAGGAATACAGGAGGGGGGATGTTGCAGATCGCCATCCATTGTAATAATGTATTCACCTGTTGCATAGTCCATGCCTGCCATTAACGCATTTTGATGACCAAAATTTCTGGAAAAGGAAATACATTTTATCCGATCATCTCTCTCTGATAAATGTTGTATTTCAGTAAAAGTTGAGTCAGTACTTCCGTCATCAATAAAAATGATTTCAAAATCTTCCGGCACAAATTTTTTAATTTCAAAAAAAAGCGGCAGAATATTTTCAGCTTCATTTAATACCGGTATAAGAATAGATATTCTCGGCATTCGTTGATAGTAGTTTTGGTTTTAAAGGTTAGCCAATAGTTTAAAATTGGCAATCAATCATTGTTCATACAATATTAATACAAGAATCGTTAAAACAGCTTGTTGATTTCCACCTGTTAATACACTATTATTTTACCTGGTTCCTTTTAATTGTTGATTTCGCTGAACATATTTTCCTATAATGTCAAACTCGATATTTACAATTGATCCTTTTTTAAGGTCTTGCATGGTTGTATGCTCATAGGTATACGGAATGATTGCAACAGAAAATGTATTAATTGTTACATTAAATATGGTGAGGCTGATTCCATTTAAGGAAACAGATCCTTTTTCAACTATGAGTCCTGCAAAGTATTCGGAAATTTCAAATGTATAAACCCAGCTTCCGGTTTGTGACTCGGTATGAATACAAATGCCGGTAGCATCAACATGGCCCTGAACCATATGACCGTCAAGCCTTCCGTTCAATGGCAGGCATCGTTCTAAATTAATTTTATCATGTTTTACCCAGCTATCGATGTTTGATTTATCCAGTGTTTCCTGAATTGCCGTAACCCGATGCCGGTTGCCTTCAACTTCCTCAACTGTAAGGCAAACTCCATTGTGAGACACGCTCTGGTCAACGCTCAATTCTTTTGACATGGCTGAACTGATCCAAAATGTTTTATTGCTGCCTGTTTGCTGCACTTCATCAACAATACCAATCATTTCAATTATCCCTGTAAACATGGGTGTAAATTAGCAGATTTTTTGACTTGCTTTGCTGAGTTTTGAGCAAAGACAGGTTAACGGCTTTTATAAATCTTCCCAGATTAAAGGGCTTACCGGCAATTCAGTGTAAAAATATCCTCACGAAAGATATACCAGCATAAAAAATCTTCTGATAATTACTCAATATTTACAGATTCCCCTATCTTTGCGCCTCTAAAAACCTTAAAGGAGGTATCATAATTATGTTGATCATTGATTCAAAAGATTGCGAAAACATTGACAAGGCTTTAAAAAAGTACAAGAAGAAATTCGAAAAAAGTAAAGTTCTTCTTCAGTTGCGTGAGCGCCAGGCTTTCATTAAGCCTTCAATACGTCGTAGAGCTGATGTATTAAAAGCAATTTATAAGCAGCAGATCGCCAGCGGAAAAATTGAAGTGAAGTAATATTCTTCTCTTTCAGAATACAGCGGATAGCCGTAAGGTTTTGTAACTTTACGGCTATCTGTATTTATGACCCATCAAAGCACAACCCCGTTTTATTCTTTTATTGAGTATCTCAAGTTTGAAAAGCGATACTCTCCTCATACCATCCGATCCTACCAGGATGATCTTACATTCTTTTTTGATTTTCTCATTATTCAATTCGGTGAAATTCCAGTGAAAGACATCAAACCAACTTTTATCAGAAGTTGGATGGCTGAGCAAAAAACAGCCGGGGCTTCAGCAAAAACCATTAACAGAAGAATATCCAGTTTAAAATCATTTTTTAAGTTTCAACTCAGGCAGGATGTAATTGAAGTGTCGCCCATGACAACGATTATTTCACCCAAGCAAAGCAAACGGTTGCCTTCTTATGTTGAACAAAAAGATACAGAGACATTGTTTAACCATGTTGAGTTTCCCCAAACATGGGAAGGAATCATTCATAAAATGATCATGGAGTTGCTCTATTGTTCAGGTATGCGGTTAAGTGAATTAATTTCTTTAAAGGAAACCCAGGTTGATCTTAATAAAAGCAATTTAAAAATATTAGGTAAGGGAAATAAAGAGCGATTGATTCCACTTTCTAAGGAAATGAACAGCAGTCTGCAGCATTTTTTAGAACAAAAGCAAAGCCATTTCAAAGAAAAAGTATTTGAAAACTTGCTTGTAAATGAAAAAGGGAATAAACTTTATCCTAAATACGTGCAGTTGGTTGTTAAAAAATACCTTTCACTAATAACAACTATTGAAAAGAAAAGCCCCCATGTTTTACGCCACACTTTTGCCACGCATTTAATGAATAATGGCGCCGAATTAAATGCTGTTAAAGAATTATTGGGCCATAGCAGCCTTGCTGCCACTCAGATATACACCCATAATACCATTGAAAAGTTGAAGGATGTGCATAAAAAGGCACACCCCAAAGCCTGATCAGTTTTTTGAATATTCCGATTGCTTTTTTCAATTGAAGAAAGCTGTTAAAATGTATAGAAAAGGGATGAAAAATATTTTGTTTAATGGGCTTACAGGCGTAACTTGTATGCACTGGAAATAATCAATACTCAAACTGAAAAAACCAGTTCTTTCACATTATTTTTTAACTAGTTTAAATTTGGAACGCTATGACCGTTAAGATCCAAACCGTACGATTTGATGCAGATGCAAAACTTCTTGAGTACGTAAAACAGAGAGTACAGAAGCTTTACAGCTTTCACGACCGGATTATGAAAGTTGATGTATTTCTGAAATTAGACAACGTAATGCACAACATTAAGGACAAAGTAGCTGAAATTAAAGTTCATGTGCCACGACAGCATTTATTTGTAAAGCACTCCTCTAAATCCTTCGAACAGTCATTTGATGAAGCAATGGATTCACTCATTATTCAACTAAAAAGAAAAAAAGAAAAACAATACGATTTGTAATCAACATTTTAACCTTCAATCCCTCCGCTACACGGAGGGATTTTTTTTTACTTTCATCAACTTCTAAAAACAACATAATTTTTCCCTTATAAAATTTTTCCGTTTCGTGTTTTCCTTTACCTTTGCCTTCCCAAAAAACGGGGTGCATACGTGTGTGCATGACGAAGTTCTTTACAGCGATGACTTTTGGCTATAAATCAAACAATTAAGGTTTTCATTCTTTTGTTTGATTTTTTACAAAGAATCAAACTAATTGAATTTGTTTATGCCACTTTAGCTCAGTTGGTAGAGCAGCTGATTTGTAATCAGCAGGTCGTTGGTTCGACTCCGACAAGTGGCTCAGGAAAAAGTTTTTTTTTTGATAATATGGGCAGATGGCCGAGTGGTTAAAGGCGACAGACTGTAAATCTGTTCTCTTACGAGTACGTAGGTTCGAACCCTACTCTGCCCACAAAAAAAATTTGAAGTTTAGTCAATAGGAAGAAGCTACTCAAATTTTGCAGTTCTTAGAAAGAGTTGAAATGTTTGGAATATAGAGTAATTTTCAAGTTCAAAAGCGGGAGTAGCTCATTTGGTAGAGCGATAGCCTTCCAAGCTATAGGTGGCCAGTTCGAGCCTGGTCTCCCGCTCAAAGGAAGTTGTTTATTAGTTTGATGTGAGATTCCTCACACTCTGCCAGCCGTTGTACCTGCCTGCCGGTAGGCAGTGCTCAGGGGTAGAGCATCCCGCTTGATAGCGGGAAGGTCGTGAGTTTGATTCTCAAAAGCTCTTTAAAAGTTGAAGTAAGAAAATCTCATTGATACTCTGCCAGCCGTTGTAGCTCAGGGGTAGAGCACTTCCTTGGTAGGGAAGAGGTCGTGAGTTCGATTCTCACCAACGGCTCAAAAATTTTTTTCCTGTAACAATAGCCAACAGGAACGTCGATGGTTTAGCAGACATAAAATGCCAACCTAATTTAAACAATTTTTAAAAAACATACAATGGCAAAAGAGAACTTCAAGAGGGAAAAACCTCACGTAAACGTTGGTACTATGGGACACGTTGACCATGGTAAGACTACTTTGACTGCTGCAATCACTGCAGTTTTGGCAAAGCGCCTTCCAAGCGACGTTAACA
>JBKJNM010000139.1:0-13781 GCA_046593655.1 Lacibacter sp.
ATTGGAGTGATGGTCCACTGGGTTGCATTTACTCTTGTTACTACCGCAAAAGCGGTAGGGCTTGTTAGTATATCCTCCAGTCCTTTATGAAAGCTTACTCTCCAGGAAGTGGTACTGTTGGAGATTCCATTGCCCATATAGATGCATTCTGTTGCAGGATTTCCATTCACCCCAAGATTCTGAAGTGGAATAAAAGGATTTGTTCCGTATTGAGATCCACCAGTAGAAAAATGATAATTCATACTGTTGCTTGGCGATGGCCGGTATGTGTTGTTCGGATCAACAGGATTATTGAAATTATAAATAACCCATCTTTTAGCAATTGTGTTTGGCTTGTTTGAGTTCAGGGTATTAAATGCAAATGTTCCATACTGATCAAGTACTGCCTGAACATTATCTATCCCATTAACATAGTCTCCCTTACTATCACTGGTTATATTATTACCTGTTGCATCACTGATTGTCACCCGCAATGAAATTACAGGAAGAGCATTAGGGTTTCCACCTGATTTGGCCGTAGCAAATTCTTCTGACACATGGCTAAGGTCAGTAGTTTGTTTTTTGCAGGATGTAAATGCAAAAACCAAAACCAATGCATGTAACATTAATACAGATGGCTTGTAAAAAGAAGTTTGTTTCATAAACTAAAGTTTTTTTGGTTAAAGAATAATTCCATTGGGGTAAGGAGGGTTTTTAGTAGTTTGATGGAACGGATCAAAATGTAACATGGAATAAAAGGTAACCAAAAATATTATCCCGGCAATTCTTATTCTATGCTCTCTTTGCAACTGTTCTACAGGCTTTAATAACTGTACCCCTGTAAGGATAAGTGCGCAGGTCAGAGAGGGCTAGTGGGAGGTGAAATGATGTTTTAATGTAAATCTTTATGCTGTATTGACAGTTATCGCCCGAAAAGCACGGTTATTAAAATCATTCTGTTATTGAGTTTACCCTGATTTAATTTCATAACTTAAAGGACAGAATACAACTTCATTAAGTATGTCGCTCTGCAAAAAATACAAACTGGTTCTTTTTTTTCTTTTTCTCCAATATGTTTATGGGCAGGGCTTGTTTGCCCAGGAAAAAAAGAAAGACTGCTGCTCTGCCAGGATAGATTCCATGCTGAAAATATTACCCACTCAAAAAGAAGATAGTAATAAGGTGAGAACATTACTCGACATTGCATGGGATAAATTTAATTTTACATGGTCAGTAGGCGGTGATTATGAAAGTGCAATTGCATATGCTCAACAAGGATTGGCATTGACAAATAAAGTAAACTTCAAATGGGGAAAAGGAAGAGCAAATTTTGTGCTTGGCAAATGTTATGAAGAAAAAGCCGACTATGCTGAAGCCTTAAAATATAATTTAAGAGGATTGAAGATTGCATTTGAAAATGGAAATAAAATTCTTGCTCTTAACGAATATTATCATACCGGAAGAATTTATAACCGAATGGCAAATTATAAAGAAGCTTTTAAAAATCTTTTTGCCTCCTACCAGCTTGCCAAAGAAATAAAAGAAGAAGGATGGTTTTCTGATATTCATGCGACTATTGGGACCGTATATTATAACCAGGGAAATTTTTACAAAGCAGAGAAGTATTATAATGAAGCATGGGGTATGGCGGAAAAAAGACAAGAAAAATCAATGATGATAAATATCCTGACCTACAAAGGCAATTTGGCCTTGTCAAAGGGCTTATATGATGATGCTTTGCAAAAATTTTTTTCCGCTTTAAAAATACTTGAACAACGACCGGTAAAAAGCCACATAGCAGGGAACTACTATGTTACTGCTAAGACTTACCTTAAAAAAGATTCAGCAAGTAAAGATTCATTTATAATAAAAAAGAATTGCAATGAAGCTATTGCTTACCTGTCGAAATCATTGACGATATATAAAGAAATAGGAGTAAAAGAAGCGATTATAAGATGTTATCTGCTTTTGTCAGAAGCATACAGAGGGATAAATGATTATAAAAATGCTCTCGTGTATTCTGATTTATATTTTCAAACCGGAGATTCAGTGTTTAATAAAGCTGCCTATGTAAAGATTGCAGAACTGAAAGTTCAATATGAAACAGAGAAAGCGGCTGTCACATTCAAGTTAGAACAGGAAAAAGAAAAAGTGTGGAATGCCAAATTATTTGCCAATCAAGAAATTGAACAGGAAAAAAAAATTGCTGAACAAAAGCTGACGCAACAAAAAGAAATGGCGGAAGCTAAGGCTGCATCAGATAAATTAATGGCATCAGAAAAAGCAAGGCAGGAAAAAATAGTTGCCCAAAAACAACGGACAAATAATTTACTGTTGATGGGATTTACAATGGTTGTTGTCATTTCTGTTTTTTCAATTCTTTTAATCCGGCAAAAAAATCAAAAGAAAAGAGCAATTGAAAAAGCAGAAGCACTACATAAAATGTCGGAACTGGAATTGCAAAGTTTGCGGGCACAACTGAATCCGCATTTTATGTTCAATTCATTAAATTCCATTCAGGCATTAATCCTTAAGGAAGAAAACGAAAAATCACAGTCCTATCTTTCCCGGTTTGCAAAACTCTTGAGATTACTGTTGGAAAATGCTGATAAACCTTTTATTCCCTTATGCAAAGAAATTGATTTTCTTAAATTGTACCTGAGCCTGGAAACTTTAAGGGTGCCAGAACTTCAGTATTCCATATTCACCGATCCGGTATTGAATACTGATGAAATTCTTATTCCCAATATGATCCTTCAACCCTATGTGGAAAATGCCATCTGGCACGGCCTTTCTTATAAAGAAGGTGATAAGCAATTACAAATTCGTATTAACAGGGTAAACGGAATAGTGCAATACGAAATTGAAGACAACGGTGTGGGAAGAAAAAAATCGGAAGAAATGAAAAGCCTTTTCCGAAAACAAAACCAGTCGAAAGGAATGGAACTGTTGAATAAAAGATTTAAATTGTTAAGCGCAGAATACAATTCAAAAATTCAAACATCAATAACGGATGTAATTAAGGATAATGAAGTGGCCGGAACATTAGTAATATTACAAGTGCCGGTAGAACTTTATAGCAATTTCAAAACTAACTCATGATTAGGGTAATAATTATTGACGATGAACCGCTGGCCTTAGATTCCATTGCGCTACTTTTAAAAAAAGAAGTTTAAGGATGAAGTGCAGGTAGTGGCTACCAGCAATTCCCCACAGCTTGGAAAAACCCTGATTGAAACCCATCATCCCGATCTTGTTTTCTTAGATGTGGAAATGCCCGGCATGAGTGGCATTGACTTGGTACGTTCATTTACTAACCCAACTTTCCGTGTAGTGTTTATTACCGCTTTTGATGCATATGCCATGGAGGCATTCCGTGTAAGTGCATTGGATTATTTATTAAAGCCTGTTGAAACCGAAGATTTAATAAAAGTGATTTCAAAAATAAAAAATGAGATAAACAAAAATGAAAATACGCTAAGTTCCCGACTTCAAAACCTGGAGGATTTACTTGCTCAAAAGAGTAATGCCGCAGAATCCAAGATCGGTATTGGTATGGCCGATAAAATTATTTTCGTAAACATTGCTGATATTTCTTATTGCAAGGCCGAAGGTGCTTATACACATGTTTTCTTTGCTGATGGAAAAAAATTGTTGCTTCCAAATCTCTTGGTGAATTTGAGCATCAGTTAGCCGCTCACAAATTTTTCCGCATTCATCATTCCATACTTATCAATCTACATCATGTAAAAGAATTCCAAAAATATAACGGAGGATATGTGATCATGGATAATAATGCAAAGTTGGAAGTCTCCCACCGAAAAAGAAGTGATTTTATCAATGCAATTGATAATTCTATTATTTAAAATAAATTTAGAAAAGTCTACTGCAATAATAAAAACAGGATCAGGGCTATTGTGTTTAAAATGAATTATTGGTTGAACCTGTAAAAAAATTAATGTATATAAAAAAGCCGCCCATTAACACATGACGGCTTTAAATTTTCAGGCAAAAGTTTAATGTTGACTTGCCATATAGGGAAGTGAACTAAGAAAAGGTTTGTCATTTGCATTTACATAATCACTGGTCAGCCCGGAATTAGAACCGCCGGTTGCCTTTACTGGCGCAGGTCTCCCCACCTGTGCACGTTCCGTTACTTTTCTTCTAAATTTAATCACACTCCCCTCTCCATAATGTTCTTACTGCTCAGATTTATTCTTTTGTATCGATGAGCACCAAATACAAATTCACCGATTCGTACACGCTACAAAAGAATGTTTGCGTAGTGGGAAATATATTTACAACTGTCTTATACTCCGGCACAAGTATAGCCAACAAACAAACCGGCCCTACAAAACTTACGCCAGATGTTTGATTGCTATAGACCCTACATTCCTGGAGTAAATGGGGTTTCTCTTCTCCGATGAATGATTGTTTCGGTTGGTGGGAGTGCAACCGATAAGGAGTGCTGGAATGTGTATGAACTATCTGCACGAAAATCCTGTACCTGCAGTGTTTATTACTCCTGCTGAACATTGGCACAAAATCAGTGCTGTTGATTACTAAACTGAAAATGAAAAAGGATTACTTGTACTTGTATTTGTATTGTTAACTCAATTCTGTTTGAAGATTAATAACGGTTGGCAACAGATCGGTAGACCTGCGCCAGAAAGGGACTTTTAAATAACTGTCTTATTTCTTGCTTTCCATTTACCAATGAGAATTTGAAGAAGCCCTTTTTTATTATGAATGAAGTATTTAAATATTAGAAAATCGATTATCAAATAAACTCCAAATATTAATAACCCTAAAAAGATGTTAGTTGTCATAATTATTTTTTGATTTAAAAGTATGATTTAAAATAGTTGATTTATGTTAAAACTCTTTAGTGTTGGTTGTAATTCCCTCGTATAGTTTTTTTGAGTCTGTAAAAGCTAGCTCAAAATATTTCATGCCCCGCCTTTCTGGCGCAAGTGTTCCACCATAAGTGGATCACTTATTGCCATTTGATTCTTACACCATTGTATCGGGGAATTTGAAAAAAAATCATTGCCAACTTGATTTAAAAATGGCAGCAAGTGATCCTTCAGACCTCTTGCGCCAGAGGTTGGGAAAAATAAAATGATGTTCAATAATTATGTAGCGTCCCTAACAAGAAAACGTTGCTGAGAAAAAATGCTTCATTGAAAATATAAAGTTGAAGTTAACTACTAAAAGCTGAACATTGAACGTCGAGCCCAAACCGGTGCTTATGCTTGTACATAGCTGATGTTACATTATCCAACCCTGCTTTTGCAAATACTTGTTAGCGGTAGTTTCTAAAAGTTCATTTCCATGCTTGAATGATTACTTTGCTGTTGGAAGAGTTTCTCTAATATTTACGTTATGAACAGCTAACAACAACCACTTGCCCGCTTTTTTTGTAGCCACCCACGTAAAAATTCCGTGTCTTGGCTTTCGGAGCGTGCCATCGGGGTCATGGTCGCCCGTTATTCCCCAGCTGATGTGCAGGATGGCTAAATCCGGATATACGTACTTTACCACTGCACTATCGGTTGACCAAATACTGGTCTTAAATATGGTTTGGTGTTTTTGTTTATGGTCTGTAATGGCAATCTCTTTCCCTTTTAACCACGTACCGCCTACTGTGATAAAGTCCACATTGTCTCTCAACATCGTACCCATAGAATCCATGTTGTGATTATTCCAATATCGCTCCCATTTAACGGGAAGTGATTTTAAAGCACTTAAATCCTTAGAGTTATAAATTTTGTTTTTCTGGCTATAACCGATTAGAGTCAATAGAACAAAAACTATCAGAAAAGAGGAGAATTTCATATATAATACTTTTAAGGTGAGGATCAAATATTACCGCTAACGGACACGGCCTTTACGATGTGGCGGTATTTGTAAATCGTAAGCCTGTAACCGCAGCCGAATAGAATTACTGATGATGAAGATAACAACAAAAGCTCAATAGTAAAAGTCAAGCCCCTACTGCTGGTGATAACGAACAAAAAGCTGAGAATATATTCGTCGTCCCACCATATTGCCAAACCCAATCCTATGTTTACAATGTAATAAATTTACTACTCATAAAAAGGAATAAATTCAGAAAGAACAAAGGGCGGAATAAGACAGATAAACCGCATCCTTGTTGTGCGCTGCAGCTTTTACTTCTTAATTGTTGAATGTAAAAAATTCATTTTCTATTTACCGTCAACCTTCTAAAGGTCGCACTCTCAAGCCAGCCAAACTTCATTTTAATTGTGTCATTAAATACAAAGTCACAGTGGTTAAAATAAACGATGAATATTGTGATAGAATTTTATTTTGTACTACAAGTGCTGTTATATATGGCATGTTACTTATATATACACTTAATTTTTATTTAAACCCAATTTGCAGCTATTTTTAACCAATGAATATTTCTCTTAAACATCAGCGAATATTGGTTACAGGTGCTTCCCGTGGTATTGGAAGAGCTATTGCAAAGCAATTGTCTCAATCTGGTGCAGAGGTTATCATACACTACAATATAAATAAAGCAGAAGCGGATAAATTAAAAAATGAACTTGAAAATGAAAGTTATACAGCCGTATGTGATTTGGCTGATGCCGCTGCAGTTAGTGGTTTTATTCCCCGGCTTGTAGACCAATATGGACCGATGTCGGCGTTGGTAAACAATGCCGGTATTTCGCCAAGTGCAGCAGATGATTTGCCAACGAATGAATGGGTAAAAAATTGGGAAAACACTTTTGCAGTAAACACAACAGCCGTTGGTATTTTATGCAAAGAATTTGTGGACCATGCTAAAACACAGCAGCAAGGAAGAATCGTAAACATATCCTCGAGGGCAGCTTTTAGAGGTGATACAACAGATTATTTAGCTTATGCCGCCAGCAAAGGGGCTATTGTAAGCCTTACCCGATCTATTGCCAGGCATTACGGGAAGCAAGGCATTAAAGCATTTTTGATAGCACCGGGTTTTACGAGGACGGATATGGCGAATGCTATTTTGGAAGAATACGGTGAGGGCTTTGCCTTGAACGATATTGCGCTAAATGAACTAACCACGCCGGAAGATATTGCACCGATGGTGACCTTGCTTTGTAGTGGGTTGGCAGACCATGCGACGGGAACTTCTATTGATATGAATGCGGGATCATACGTGAGGTAAAATGGTTAAACGTATGCGCACAATTGCTATGTTGAATATCCGCCTTAAAAGGGCGATACGACCAGGCTTTGGATGGTGCTTGCAGGCAGCAGAGGGGGAACACTTGCGCCAGAGAGGGTTAATGCAATAGTCATAGAGTCTGTCGAGTCAACCGGTACAGAATGGGGTCTTAGCCTAACAGATAGTAACCCTAAAGAAGAAGACTATTTCAAAATGCCAGATAAAGAAATAGCCTTCCGCCTTAAAGAAAAGTTAGCTATACATTCCCCAATTTCTTTTGATAAGCCACTTGGGAGTCCAACTAACGAACTCTTGGGGGTTGAATGATAAGGCAGTCGTCTCAATGCTCTTTATTTGATCTGCTTCTAATGACAATGTATGAGGCCCATCAAGGCTTTCATAGTCCCACAAGTGAAATTTGTCTCTTAGGTCTTTTGCTCCCTTGCGTTGTGTTGGGCCATAGTCCATAGGAGCGCAAAGTCTTGTTTCTAATGATTGATCTTCTTTAGAAAAAAAAGTAACTCGTACCTTGTTCTTGACGTGAATACTTTGAATGAATTGAGAATTGTCCATAAATTTGTTTTTTCTGTTATTTAATATTAGCCGTCCTCGTCTCACCGAGGGCGGCTTGCTTTTTCAAAGATAATTAAAATGATTTAAAAGGTAGGAATAATATAGATGTAATCAGAATGAATCTGTAAATGATTTAAAACGGTTTGAGATTCGTTTGTGATTTTTTGTTATTTCGTTTAGGTTTCATACATTTGTATTTATGAAACTAAAATTCTTCAATCCCAACAATTTAGATAAAAACTTAAAGGCTACAGCCCATAAAACAGGGAAGCTGGGTTTCACGGTAGATGCTGCAAAAAAATTGCAGCTTTCTGTCGAAAAGACTGCTGGCATTGGCATTAACGAAGATGATGAATCTGATAAAAGTCTTTATGTAGTTATATACCCTGACAAGCAAGAAGGCACATTTAAAATAAGTAAAGCGGGCAAGTATTTTTATATTAATACAAAAGCTTTGTTCGATAGCCTTAAAATTGATTATTTAAAGGATTATGTAGTCTATGATATTTCCGAAGAAGTGATTGAAAATCAGAAAGTTTTCAATTTCAAGAGAAGGGAAAAGAGTAAAAAAAGTAATGATTCTGTTTAAAAAATAGTAAATGGAAAGTGAAATAATAATATATCAAACAGGAGAGGGGGATACAAGGATTGAAGTAAGGCTGGAAAGTGAAACAGTGTGGTTAAGTCAAGCGCAGATGAGTGTACTTTATCAAGCCAGTAAACAAAATATTAGTTACCATATTAAAAATATTTTTAAGGAAGGAGAATTGAATGAAAATTCAGTTGTCAAAGAATATTTGACAACTGCTGCGGATGAAAAAGCCTACAAAACAAAGTATTATAATCTTGATGTCATTATATCTGTTGGGTATAGAGTTAATAGTCACAGAGGCACTCAGTTCAGGATTTGGGCTACCCAAAGATTGAGAGAATATCTTGTCAAAGGATTTGTTCTTGATGACGAAAGACTAAAATCCAACAATCAGCCAAACTACTTTCAAGACCTACTTGATCGAATAAGAGATATTCGGTCGTCTGAAAAGGTATTTTATCAAAGAGTAAAAGACATATATGCTACCAGTATAGATTATAACTCGAAGGCAGAAGTCACGCAAACTTTCTTTGCTACGGTTCAAAACAAATTGCATTGGGCAATTCATAAACATACTGCCGCAGAATTAATATATAACAGAGCCAATGCTAATAAGGTTAATATGGGTTTGACAGCTTGGAAGGCTGATAAGATTAGAAAAGGTGATGTTACGATTGCTAAGAACTATTTGTCAGAAATGGAGATAAAGGAACTCAATTTATTAGTTGAACAATATTTGGCATTTGCCGAAGCACAGGCTCTTGCTCAAAGGCCAATGTATATGGCAGATTGGTCGAGTAAGTTGAATGACATACTTACGATTAATCAAAGAGAGATTTTATTAGATGCTGGTCGGATAAGTAAAAAAATTGCAGAAGAATTAGCTGAAAGGGAATTTGAAAACTATTCAGCTAAGCAAAGACAAATAGAAGCTGCTAAAGGTCTCAAAGAATTAGAGAACGACTTAAACGCTATAAAGAAAACTAAAAAGAAAAAATAATTACCTGCGTTTTGTCTCCACCAATTGAATGTGCCCTTTCTGGCGCAAGTCTTCCACCATAAGTAGATCACTTGTTGCCATTTTATTCTTACACCATTGTATCGGTGAATTTGAAAAACAATCATTGCTAACTTGATTAAAAAATGGCAGCAAGTGATCCTTGTGAACACTTGCGCCAGAGGAGACCTGCTCCAGAAAGGCACATGGCTTTATTCACCTGCTCTCTTTAAAATCAATGATTCAAGCTGTTCTGTAATTCTAAAATTTGTCGATTTAATTTTAGCAAGGATTGGCTTAACAGAAGGAATTATTCCCACCAATTTTGCATCAACAATAACGCCTATGGTGCCAATAATTGTCAAACCAAGTTGTTGAGCAAATTTTCTTCCTTTTAAATCATCTATGATAAGCAAGCAATCATCTAACTCAATTGCAAGAGCAATTGCACTTGCTTCTCCCTTATCAACAGAAGCCTCTATTATTGACTGATAATTCTTATCCTTGGGTTGTTGTAGTTCAAACCAAGAAGGAAGTTGTTGGCCAAACTCTTCTGCAACTTCTGTAGTGGTGATTATTGTTCCAAATAATTTATGTAAAATATCAAGTTCACCGATTTTTTCGAGTAAGATTAAACAACTTGTGTCAGAGATGATAGTTTTGTGCATCAAGTATATCTTTTTCTAATTCGCTTTCGGAATAACTAAATACTGATACGTCATAGCTGCTCAAAATTTCCATGAAAGTTCGTTTGGTGTAACCAGCAAGTTCAGCGGCTTGTCCTAATGATAAGGAACCTTTCTCATATAATTTGGCAGCAAGCATTGTCTTTGCTTCCCTTTCGTCCAAATTATCTGGTATCTGCAATGTCATAGTCTTCATACTTCAAATTTAATATAAATTATTAGAGTTTCAAAGTATTGAAGCGGCAACCGACTTACCTACAACGGGGAGCTTTGCGCTGGCCGGTAAAATTAAAAAGTATTTTCATTTGTACAGTTGTGCTATTAAATACCCCGATACAATCGGGGCTCATTTAAAATGGCAGCAAGTGATCCTTCGGAACACTTGCGCCAGAGGGGAATTGAAAGGCTGTAGTTTTTTTATTTGTACAGTTGTGCTATTGAATACCCCGATACAATCGGGGACCTGCGCCAGAAAAAGGGGGAACACTTGGCCAGAGGGCACTTAATATTTATTATTGATTACAATTGAATTAGCGATTAAATCAAACAATGGCTTTAAGCTTTTCCAATTTTTTGAAATAAATTCTTCTTCCATGCTAGCAATACCGTGTGTGAGGATATAAAGCTGACTCTTATAAATAAAATAAAAGGTTACTATTTTCATAGGTATATTATAATCTAATCTCGATAATGTTAGAGAATATACAATTTCCCCAGCAGGCAAACCTTCTATTGTAACTCGTTTAAAAGATTCAAAGGTCATTTCAGAAGTAATAAAAAGCTCTTTCGCATTTTTCGAAGTAAAAAAAACATTATTTATTTCACTGTCTTTTATTGAAAAATTCTTAGGCAAATCTTTTACCATCAGTGATACATAAATATCTCCATTCCCAAATTCACTCACAATCTTTTGAATGATATTAGGTCTATCCCCTTCTAAACATCTCCAACTTTGAGGATATTTAATAGTCCAATCAGTACCCTTTGCCTTGGGATGATTTTTAGTATTAAATTTACTAACAAAACCTGATGTAAATTCTTGAAACGGATCTTTATAAAATTGAAAGGATAGAACATAATTAAAATCTACTTCAGTTGAAGTACCATTAAGATAACTCAATAATTTCTCAGTGTAATTATTTATATAATCTTGAGTTATTGTAATACTTTGATATAAAGAGTCAAGTAATTTTTTCCCACTTGTCGTGATTAAAGACTCATCATAATCGTTATATATAGTTTGTAAATAGGATGTTGCGTTATTCTTTGCCTTGATATATTTTATTCTAAATCTGAAATATGCTGAATTCAATTCGGCTGTATTCATGTTGCTTTTCATGGTTATCAATTTTACGTTATATCCAATTCCTTCAAAAAAAGCAATTGTCTTTATGGCTCCTGTTTTAAGATCAATTCTAATCTTGGAGGGTTTTTGACTCAAAGCAGAATTTGACATAAAAATGTAACAGAATAAAATTAAAAGTATATATCTCATAAACAACTTTTTATGCTATCATTTTCGTTTGAAGAATGCTCTTGAAATAATGTTGTTTCGAAAGATAAGAAATTAAAATCTTAATTAAAAACAAGTTCATTCCACCAAATATTTTTTCACCTCAATAAATTTTTTCCCCATATTTCTCATTTTTTAGAGTTTAATATCTAAAAAAAAATCCAATAGATGGGAATCTTTCACTTGTTGAATAAGCCCCGACAAAATCATACTAAATGAATAGCTAACCACTTGATTTATTAATTTATTAGCGACTTGGATTTTCATTTGACTTATGAGCCGAATGAATTCTACTTGAAGATATTATTTGATCGTCACATGGCTTGACAAATATATTAGATAGTAAATAGCCCAAAATGCAACCAATTAATAGTGTCGTAACATATTTGTAAATGTGTGTTTTAAAATCTTGCGACTGCCAATAGAATTTTTTTAAACTTTTGGCGACCTTTAATCTTTGTAAAAATGAAAGTTTAATAAAAAACTTTAAGCCGTTAAACTGTTTTTTAAGATCATTAGAAATAAGCTCATGTGTCAATTTTGCATTTCGATATGCAAAATCAGACCTTGAAATTTTCTTTAAATCGAATGAGTATTGAATGTCTCCTTTAATCGATAAAGTTGTCTTAGGAAATAAATCCTTTTGATTATTATAAAAAACAAACCCTTCGACTGTTCCAATATGGTCGGTAAATGTATATGAGATGTCAGCATAAACAATACGATCCGTTGAAATTCTAACACTTCCAACTTGGAGAAACTTATCGTGACCTGTGTAAACGGGATGTACCATATTGGTTGTTGTTCTTTCGCACAACGTTTCTCTTGTGCTTTGTTAAGAATTATTGATTCATTCTTTGCTAAAATAACATCTAAACAATTCATAATAAAGCCAAATCCTTCCACAGCTTGTGGATATCACAAAATAAAAAAACAGTCACCACATTCCCTGTCGGGGTGTTCTATTATCCATTATCAATTATACGATCCACTACTTCCACACCGGCCCCACTCCTGCCTGCACCAGCTTTTTATTCAACGCAGCCAATCCTGTTTCCAAAACAACAGCCCGTTGTTTTAAGATGGCCCATTCTACATCCAATTGTTTTTTGAGATCAAGGTTCGGTTGGTTCACTCTGGGTATATCACTTTCTGTTTGGTTAATGAGAAACATATAATTGGCCGTAAACTTATTCGGGAAATTCTCTACGTCATCATAGGCTTTTGATTTACGCTGGATCATGTCTTCGTCCCATGCTTTCATTTCTTTTATTAATGCTGTGGCTTCTTTGCGGAGTGAATCAAAATTTGCCTCAGACAATTGTGTCAGCAAATCTGTTAGTTGTAACTGTTGTGCATATAAACGGTTCACCAGTTGATGCATAGCCGTTACATCTTTTTCCATCGTTGTCATCAGCCGGTCGTAGGCACTATAAGTAGCGGCATCAATTCCATACAATGGATTGGACAATACCATTGCGTTTGTTGTTTGCTGCTGTGTACCCAACTTCAATGTAAGTGTATAGGTTCCCGGCGATACTTTATGCCCTGCGTAACTGCTTTCAATATATACATTGGGTACAGCGGCCATTGTTGCATAGCGCATATCCCACACAAAACGGTTGAGTCCTTTTTGTTTGCTTAATACAGGATCGGGTGCAGGTGCACCCTCATAAGAAAAATAAGTACTGTCGGCTTTTGAACTGATGGTACGGACAATATTTCCTGCTGCATCTTTCATTTCCAATTGTACAATATCTGTTGCTTTTGTTGTTGGCAGATTATAATAGATCACCACTCCTGTTGCGGGGTTTACTCCCCGCAAACGATTTGTACCGCCGGGATTGGGTTGATTCATTTCACTGTTACCATTCACCATATATGCATCTTCGGGTTGATACAATACAAAACCGGCCTGTTCTTTTTTATGTTGACGTATGAAACCCAGGTCATCCAGTATCCAGAACGAACGACCCGATGTTGCTGCAATGAGATCGCCTTTATGAATTTTTAAATCGGTAATGGGCACAACAGGTAAGTTCAATTGAAACGGGTTCCATTGTTTACCGCCATCCCATGAAATAAAAATGCCCAACTCTGTTCCTGCAAACAAGAGATCTTTCCGCACATCATCTTCACGCACTACTCTTGTAAATGCATTGTTGGGAATTCCGTTGTTGATCTTTGTCCATGTTTTACCGTAGTCGGTTGTTTTGTATAGACCCGGTGTATGATCATTAAACTTATAACGTGTGGTGGCA
>JBKJNM010000154.1:0-3208 GCA_046593655.1 Lacibacter sp.
CCCAAACGTTTACCACATCTTTCTTATAAGTTGAAACAAAGTGGCGAAGTAAATATTCAAAGCAGTATTGACCTCAACACTCAATTGAAAGTGGAGAAACTGGTGGAAGATTATGTACGTTCACAAAGGCTGAGTAATATCAGGAATGCAAGCATTCTGATCATTGACAATGAAACTCACCTGGTGATTGCTTATATAGGCAGCGGCGATTTTAAAGACACAACGGATGGTGGACAGGTAAATGGTGCAGCAGCTGTTCGTCAGCCGGGCAGCACGTTAAAGCCTTTGTTGTATGGTTTGTGTTTTGATGAAGGCTTGCTTACACCTAAAAAAATGATGAATGATGTGCCGGTAAATTATGCCGGTTATGCACCTGAGAATTATGACAAAACATTCAACGGGCCAGTTACAGTTGAGTTTGCGCTTGAACATTCGCTTAACATTCCTGCTGTAAAAGCATTGAATATGTTGGGTAAAGACCGAATGATTGAAACGCTGAGCCGGATGAATTTTAAACAGGTACAGGCAAAACAAAAAAGCCTGGGATTGAGTTTGATCCTTGGTGGATGTGGTACCACATTGGAACAACTAACGGCGCTGTACAGTTGTTTTGCCAATGACGGATTGTATTATCAACCATCTTTTATAATGGGTGATCCGGTTGTTCAAAAGAAACGGATCCTTTCTGCTGATGCGGCTTATATGATCAATGATATCCTCAGCCGCATTAACCGTCCTGACTTTCCATTGCATTGGGATGCAACAGCAAGACTTCCACGCATTGCATGGAAGACGGGTACTTCTTATGGCAGGCGTGATGCATGGAGCATCGGTTATAATAAAAAATTTACGGTGGGTGTATGGGTTGGAAATTTTTCAGGTGTTGGTTCTCCGCATTTAAGCGGCGCAGAAACAGCCACTCCACTACTCTTTCGCATTTTTAATACATTGGATTATGATGCAGACAGGGAATGGTTCGCTCCACCCAAAGAACTGGAGCAACGAATGGTTTGCAGCGAAACCGGCTTACCCCCTGCTGCACATTGCAGCAACCTGGTGCTTGATTATTTCATCAGTGGTATTTCATCCACCCAAACCTGTAATAATATTTCAGAGATTGCTGTGAGTGCAGATGAAAAGATGAGCTATTGCAAAAGTTGTGAACCGAGTGTTGGCTTTAAAAGAAAGATGTACAAACTCATTGCTCCTGAATTACAAAACTGGATGCAAAACAGCAGCATTGCCTTTGAACCCATTCCAGCACACAATACCAGTTGTGAGAAAATTTTTAAAGAAGGAGCCCCGGCTATTACATCACCTGTAAATGGAACTGAATATCTCATCAGTAAAAAAAATCCGGAACCCTTGCAATTGGTTTGTGAAACGGGAAATGATGTGAGCCGTGTGTATTGGTATATCAATAACCAATTTTATAAAGTAACCGATGCCGGAAGCAAACAATTCTTTATCCCTGCTGAAGGTGTGATAAAAATTTCCTGTACCGATGATAAAGGAAGAAACAGGGATATAAAGATTACCGTGAAGTATGCTGACTTATAGAAACTAAAAAGGAAGCTTTCGCTTCCTTTTATTAACCAAAAACACGTTAAAAAAGATCATGTTTCCAAATGGGCCTATAATAATTTTACAAGGGATCGCACATCAGTTTTCAGAAGTACCGGATATTTTCTTCGGAATTGCTGGATCTAAAAACGGGTCACCGCTGTAAATTTATAGCATTGCACAATCCCTTTTCGTTTAAATGAGTTTCTTTATTGCCTTAAAGAGCCATGCAAGGCTTACGCAATCGATTAAACTGAAAAATTTTTACTCTTTTATGAGATTACCCGACCCCGCTGATTTCGATTTAATGTCGGTGGGGTTGCCATAATAATGAATATCACCGCCTCCTGCTACACGTACATCAAGTTTCATACTGGCATATACCCATACATTACCTGAACCCGCTATTTCTATTTTGGCATTCTCAGCTCTCAGTTCTTTCATCAGCACATCACAACTCCCTGCTACATTAATTTCGAGGTCCTTGGTTGTACCGCCACCTTCTGCTTTTCCGCTTCCGGCAATCTTAACAACAATTTTTGGTGCATCTACATCTGCAATTTTTATGTGGCCGCTTCCTGCAATGCCTAATATGATTTTTTCTGTTGAAACAATTTTTGTTTCCGCAATCATGTTGCCGCTTCCTGCAAGACTTATTTCAGTAAATTGTGGTGCCTTTACATATATTTTTACATCCTGGCTTGGCCGGATGTTAACCCCCCTTCTGGTTTTAATCTTGAGTACACCATTCTCAATGGTTGTAATAATATACTGCATGAGATTTTCATCTGCTTCAATCTTAATTTCATTCTCATCGGCCTGGGAAAAATATACATCAAAGGAACCGGAGGCTTTTACACTTTTAAAACTGCCTTCTTTTCTCACACTTGTTGCAATTTCACCATTCCCCTTTACACTTCTCCATCCACAGGAAGTAAGAAGGACTGTGAAAACGGTTAAGAACATTGCTCCAGCTAAATAATGTTTACGCATCATGATTTGGTTTTTTACTTTTTATAATGGTTAATGATCTGCCATCAAACTCAGACGTCCTTTGCAGGGAAAGGTTACAAAACAGGGTGAATTGATGACTAAAAGTGGTTAAAGCCGGAGAAGGGCAAAAGTAACAGAAAAAACAGATGTTCAATTGAATTCATTGTAAATTTTTACAGCTTACAAAAATGAGTTTCAGCAAAAGCTTTTTAATTATTACCGTGAATAACTGCATTTTCGCAATCCTTGCTTTTTATTACCTTCGCCGCACAATGACAGACAAGATTCTTATTCTCGATTTCGGATCACAATATACCCAGTTGATAGCCCGTGCAGTTCGTGAATGCAATGTTTACTGCGAAATAATTCCTTTTCATAAACCTGTAGTTATAGATGAGTATCTCAAAGGGATCATCCTCTCTGGCAGCCCGTTTTCAGTGAATGATGCAAATGCACCAATGGTTGATGTGGAATTGTTAACCAAACAACTTCCTGTTCTGGGAATTTGTTATGGCGCACAACTCAGCGCCAAACAATTAGGTGGCCGTGTTGAAAAAAGTGAAAAGCGTGAATATGGAAGAGCCATCCTAAGTCGAAAAAAAACCGATGTTTTACTCAACGGCATCAGCGAAACTTCACAAGTATGGATGAG
>JBKJNM010000169.1:0-13701 GCA_046593655.1 Lacibacter sp.
TATCTAACATATCGGGAAAGCCTTGGTCTTTTGTTTCAGGTAAAACCTCGAAAAGGGGCTTCCCTTCTACCTGTTTACCTTTACCCCAAAATTCTTTTATCAGGTCATTGGCAAGAATTATCTCCATATTCTTTCCATTCATCAAACAAAAAGCAAATGGAGATTGCATCAGCAAATTGTGGTAGCTCTTGTTACTCTCTTCTATTTTTTTTCGGGCCGTAGCTTTTTCAGTAATATCTTCAATGGAGAGGAGGATCAGTTTTTCTTCTTTTTTTTCTCTTGTTATTTCTAAGGCACTCAATAAAATTACCCGTTCGCCAATTGATAAAAAATTGTGTGTTACTTCAAAGTCGGTTATCTGTTTTTTTTCTGGCAAAATTTCTTCCAGCAATTTCCTTAGTTCGGGTATGTTCCATTGCCGGTTGCCCAGGTCATAGATCAATACACCTTCTGTCTCCTGTTCATTTACCTGGAATGTTTTATAAAAAGCTTTGTTGGCAGTTTTTACCCGCAGGTGTTTATCCAGTACCAGCAAAGGCTGGTAAAGGGTGGCGACTATAGATTCGGAATAATTTCTTGCATCTGTTACCTGCTCGTTCAGGCTGTTTAATTCAAAGTTTAAAACCGTTAATTCTTCGTTGGTGCTTTGTAATTCCTCTTTGCTGGTTTCCAGCTCCTCGTTCAGGCTCTGTAATTCCTCGCTGCCACTAAGCAGTTCCTCATTGGCACTTTGCAGTTCTTCGTTGCTTGCTTCCTGGTCTTCGGTAATGCTACGCATATCTTCACGGGCCTGCGCCAGTTCCTGTTCTAACAACTTTATCTGAATATCTTTTTCATCTTTTTTTGTTTTAGCCGAAACTTTTTTTCTGTTGCCTGTTACAGGTCCGTCTGTATCTATTAAATTATTGTCGTGAAAGAGTACCAGGTAATAAGGCTCTGCTGTATTGGGTAGTGGAACAGCTTCGATAGAAATATTGCGGATACTGCCATTTTCAATCAGTGGTATATTTTCTTTTACAACCGGTACCTTATCCGTTTTTGCTTTGTGCAAAATATTGCGCAACTCAAAGCCAAGGCCACTTTTAGCCATCGCCAATAAATTATGGCTGGGTTTGCCGGGCGCCTGTTCTAAATAGTTTGCGGTATTGCCCCTAAAATGCACAATATCCATGGTTTCGTTTACTACCACACCAGCCGGTGTGTATTTAGTAAGCAAAATATCATCGGCTGTTTTTTGAAAGTCGGTGCGGAGGGGTTCGCTTTTGGAACTGTTGGGGGGGCGGTTTAAAATTTGTTCACTTCGCTGGCTTGCTACCTGCATAAACCTGCCGGGCACATCTTTACGGGTATATAGTTTGTCGTTTTTTTCCACAGCAGCAAAAAGATCGGGTACACCGCCGGTGGTTTCCGATTTGCCCAGCAATAAAAATCCCTTAGGGTTTAATGCATAATGAAAAGTAGTTAATGCTTTTTTTTGCAGGTAAGGCTCCATATAAATCAACACATTGCGGCAGCTTATACAATCCATCTTACCAAAAGGCGGGTCTTTTAAAAAATTGTGGTGAGCAAACACACACATATCCCGAATGTTTTTATTTACCTGGTAACTGCCATTGCTTTTTGTAAAATATTCTTTCAGACGCTCCGGCGATACCCCATCTACTTCGCTTTTTTCATAAAGGCCCGTACGGGATTTTGTAATGGCAGGTTCGCTAAGGTCGGTGCCAAAAATTTGTATTCTTTCAAAGTTATCGCCTAAAAATTCTTTAAAACATATAGCAAAAGAAAAAACTTCCTGGCCGGTGCTGCAGCCCGCCACCCATACCCTGGTTATTTCCCCCGGTATTTTATTTTTTATAATTGCAGGGAAAACAGTATCGCATAAATTATCAAATACTTTTTTATCCCGAAAAAAAGAAGTTACCGGTATCAGCAAATCCTGGAACAACAGGTCCTGCTCAGGGTTATTTCCTCTTAAAAATTTAAGGTAGTCACCTGTTTCTTCGTTTTTGTTTACTACCATCCTGCGCAATATTCTGCGGCGTATGGTGGTTTGTTTGTAATAGGTAAAATCTACTCCCTTGCGGATGCGCAACAGCGAAAGGATTTGTTTAAAAACATCTTCTTCCTGCCTGGGAATGTTTTGCAGCTCGTCATCACTCAGGATGGTTTTATTAATTATTTCTAATAATTTTTTGGGTATTTCTCCCGGTGGAAGAATAAAGTCAACCACACCGGCCTGTGCCGCACTATGGGGCATACCATCATATTCAGCCGATGCTTCATCCTGTGCAAACGTAATACCGCCATGGTCTTTAATGGCCTTTAATCCCTGTGTGCCATCGGATGCTGTGCCGGATAATACCACGCCTATGGCATGCTCCTGGTGTACTTCAGCCAGTGATGTAAAAAAAAGATCAATAGGCAGGTTGCGTCCGGTTATACTTTTTTCAGGGCGGGGTGCAAGCAGTAAAACACCATCTGTTGCCACCATCATTTTATTGCTGGGGATAACGTAAATATGATCGGGGTGCACTTTTATATCATCCGTAATTTCCAATACCGGTATTTTGGTAACTTTTTGCAGCAGCTCGGGCAGCAGGCTTTCGTGCTTGGGGTCTAAATGCTGCACCAGCACATAAGCCATGCCTGAATCTTCGGGAATGGCTTTCAACAATTTTTTAAAAGCATCGAGCCCGCCGGCAGATGCACCAATACCCACCACCGGAAAGATGTTGGGAGATTTGATGGGCGGCTCAGATATTTTCGGTATGGGTTTACTTTTTTTCATTGAAAGCTTTATGCTGAAAATTAAACAACGCTATTTAATAATCTTTACAGGATTTCCTATTTCTTCAATCGGTTTGCGCCTTGCATTTTTTAATTGCTTAAAGTGCGAAGGGGAGAGGCCGGTTACTTTTTTAAACTGGTTACTTAAATGTGCCACACTGCTGTAATTCATCTTCCAGGCAATTTCTGTAATGTTTAATTCATCATAAATAATCAGTTCTTTGATCCGTTCTATTTTATGTAATATAATGAACTGTTCAATGGTAGTGCCCTGCACCTCAGAAAATAAATTGGCCAGGTAAGTATAATCGTAGTTTAATTTATTGCTGAGGAAAACTGAAAAATTAACAGCCAATGGTTCATGATCATAGTGAACCAGTTCAATGATTGCATTTTTTATTTTTTCAATTAAGATTGCTTTTTTATCCTCCATTAATTCAAGACCGGAGTTGAGGAGTGCAGTTTTTAATTGATCCCTCACCTCGGCAGAGATGTCTTCCATAATTTCTACTTCACCTAAATTAACAACGATAAAGTGCAGACCAAGTTTAATGAGTTCTTCTTTTACCAGCATTTTACAGCGGTTACTCACCATATATTTGATATATATTTTCAAATTAATTGTTCCTTTTTAAAGAGTGCGGTTAAACCTTTGGAAAATGTGATAAAAGAAGTTGGAGAATAGGCTAAAGTTAAGCTATTCAAAGAGTACTCACTTGTAAACAAATAAAGTATTTATACACGGTTGCTTTTTTTGCCCATCAACAGTAGAAAAATTCCACCTACCAGCAATACTGCACCCACAACAGGGGGCCATTGTACTGTATTATTTTTTTTGCGTGTAATTTCTATAGGGCCAATGTCAACCAGCTTCTCGGTTGTAAAATAATTAAAACCTGTATACAAGATCATTAATATACCAACGACCAATAAAACGATTCCAGCTATTTTCATGTGCAAGTTTTTAAACTGTAAGATGTGATAATCCCGGGTTGATTCTCATCTCTGCTTCATCAACACAGTAACAGAAATGGAGAATGAGCATATTTCATTACACCGATTGTGAAGTTGAGTTAGTTAAAACAGGTATTGTTATAGAAATATTTAATTTTCTTACATAGTTCACACATTTGCAATCCATCACAAAAGAAAGTTTTATCCATAAAAAAAGGGCTGTTCCTCAACAGCCCCTAACCTCAAAATAAACCAACCCTAAAAATATTAATACGATGTTTTTAATTCAACTCTTCTGTTTTTTGCACGGCCGGCAGCAGTTTTATTATCAGCAATGGGTGTGCCTTCTCCATAACCTGTACTGGTTAAGCGGTTTTCATCAATACCATGAGAAACCAAGTATTTTCTTACTGACTCGCTGCGTTTTTGTGAAAGGTTCATATTGTATTCATCTGAACCCTGGCTATCTGTATGTCCATCAATTGCAAGTTTTGCATATTCATACTGTTTCAGAATTTCAACCAGTTCATCCAGTTCTGAAAGAGATGCCACCTTCAACACATCACTGTTTGTTTCAAAGAATATTTTACTTGCAATTTGTGTGATCTTTGTTTCAACTTCTTTTGTTATTTCAGGACATCCCTTATTTTGAATGGTACCTGCAACAGTTGGGCAACGATCATCTAAATCTGCAACACCATCACCATCGCTATCAGGACATCCTTTTAAACTTGCAGGTCCGGCTGCATCCGGGCATCTGTCTTCTTCATTAACGATTCCGTCTTTATCATTATCAATTGTGCAACCAACTGCATCCACTTTATAACCTGCTTTTGTACCGGGGCACTTATCGTCAATATCTGCTACACCATCTCCATCTGTATCGGGGCATCCTTTGAATGCTGCAGTTCCTGCCACATCAGGACAACGATCATCTTTATCAGCAATACCATCTCCATCTTTATCAGGACAACCATTCAAATTAGCTAAGCCAGCAATATCAGGACATCCATCTAAATAGTCTGCAACGCCATCACCATCTTTATCAAGAGGACAACCATTTTTATCAACAGCTACCATTGCAGGTGTGTTAGGGCATTTATCAAGCCTGTCGGCTACACCATCATTGTCTTCATCTTTCTTTTTACCCAGGTTAAAAGTTAGTCCAACAGAATGAAACAGATACTTATCATTATCATTGTCGCCTGCAACCCGTCCATCTCTTCCATCTCTATTTGAAAACATAAAGGTCTCCTGTAGATTTAGATTAACAGTTGGCCCCAATTTAATATTGAACCCGGCTCCTGTTGAAGGAGTTACAAAATCTATGTCTTTAATGCTATTATCTACTTTGTCATCAAACCACATTGCACCAAAACCTACAAAAACATAAGGCTGAACGATGAACTTATCCGGGAAGAGGTTATATCTTAAGTTTAATGTAGCAGTCGTTACATCGAATAAAAATTTTCCTGCCGGGCGGTTGAAACCAATTTTTCCTCTGGTGCCCAAAAGACTTAAATCAAAATTCCCACCAAGACGATGAGAAAGAGAAAGTCCACCAAAACCATAAAATGCCATATCGGTTTTATAAAAATCACTTCCGAGATCGCCTCTGTATTGGGTGGCACCCCCATGAAAACCAATGTTCCATTTCTTATCCTCCGTTTGTGCAACAGCAATGATCGTTGCCACTAAACTCATACATATCAAAAGTAGTTTTTTCATAATATTTTTTTCTTATTTCTTGTTCAAAGATGAAAAGCTTTTTGGGATGAATCGTTACAGAAGTTCATCAAAAATTTACATCATTCACACTTTATTATAATAACAATATGTTATTCATTCAATTCAATTGATGATTGAAAATGTTTGAGAAAAAAAATAAGCGGGCTGTAAGCCCGCTTTATTTTGTGTAGATGTTTTTTCAATGTTTATTTGTTATCAACGACCAGATCCTTAATTGCTTGTCCCAATTCATCCATATCATGATTGAACTCCTGTTTAAACTTTTCCCAATCGCTTTGGGTAGTTTCATAATTGGCTATTCTATCTCTAAGCTCTTTATTTTTTAATTCCAGGTTCTTGATTTTCTTTTCACGCATTTCATCAAATAACTTGCCGGGCTTTTGCACTTTTGCTTTTAGTTCAGCAATCTTTTTTTCATTTTCGCTGATTCTTAGTTGAGCTTCGGTTTTAAATTCCTTCCATTCTTCGGCAGTGGCTGTTTTAACAGTAACAGTATTGGCATTTGTCTTTGTAGTATCTGCAGCTTCAACTTTTATTTCTGTTGTTTCTTCTTTTTGATCTGTTGATTCGCATCCTATTAAAACAATAGCTGTAAGAAAAGTTGTAACGGAAAGAAAATAAATTAATTTTTTCATGTTTACTATTTGTTTGGTTAATAATTGAAATAATGGCTGATAACCGGCAGGCTGAAGCATCTTCTTTTTGCACTACCGAATTACACTATAAAGATGGGTTGGTTATGGAAATCAAACGTTATACAGTTTTACTGAAAAAGTTACATGATTCACAGATTCAGTAAAAATATTTACTGTTTCTTTTTTTGTTCTGCTGCTTTTTGCTGGGCCGCTTTCAGTTCTGCCGCTTTTTTTTCAGCAGCCTTTTTCTTTCTGTTATAATATCCTTTGAATAAAAAGTTTTCTTTTACGGCTTCCATATTTTCACTTAAACCTGCCGTGCCGCTTTTTATATTTGAAATTGACTGGCCAAGATTATTTGCAATAGTGGGATCATTGATCAACCGGCCCAATGTTCCATTGCCGCTGTTTATTTTTATCATTACTTCTGAAAGCTGATCTGTAATAATTTCGCTGTTGGCAGCCGTAATCTGTAAGCTGGCCATGATATCGTCTGTTTCTATGGGCTCAGTTGATTCAAGTTTTTGTCCTGCTTTTACTACAGCAGCATCGGAACCACCCTGGGAAATAATGATCAAACGGTCACCAATAATACCCTCGGAACCAATGGCCGCCTTACTGTCGGTTTTAATAAATTTCTTCACATCATTCCTGATGAGCATTTCAACTCTTACAGTTGAATCATTAATAATAGTTATATCATTAACGGTGCCCACTGTAATTCCAGAAAAACGGATATTGTTTCCAACCTGTAACCCGCTCACATTATAAAAATCAGATGTTAATCTAAAAACGGGATCAAATAAATTATTCTTTTTGCCGATTATAAATACGGTTGCTACGAGAAGTAAAATTCCTCCAATAATAAAGAGGCCCAACCGCACTTTGTAATTTTGTGAATGTGTATCCATAGTTTGTATAATTAATAATTAGCTATTCCTGTTGTTTCATTACATTGAAAAAGACCTGATATATGAATCGGTAGAATTCATAAACTCTTCTGCGTTACCTTCTTTATAAATAAGCCCCTCTTTGATCATCATCATTCTATTGGCTGTTTTCTCTGCACATTTCATATCATGTGTGATGATGATAGAAGATGTTTTATACTTTTTCTGTACATCCAGTATCAGTGAGCTGATTTCATCAGAAGTAACGGGATCAAGACCTGTTGTTGGTTCATCGTACAGCATAATGAGCGGATCCACAGCAATAGTTCTTGCCAGGCTTATTCTTTTGCGCATACCACCCGAAAGTTCGGAGGGCATTTTATTTAAGGAATCAACAAGGTCAACGTTTTCTAACACCTCGTGAACTTTATCCTGAACTTGTTTTTCAGTTAACCCTTTTTTTATTCTTCTTAAAGGAAATTCTATATTTTGTTTTACCGTCATAGAATCATACAAAGCCCCGCTTTGAAACAAAAAGCCTATTTTTTGCCGCAATTCATTCAGTTCTTTGCTATTCAATGATGTAACATTTTTATCCAGCACATTGATTGTTCCTGAATCGGGTTTTAAGAGTCCAACAATGCATTTAATTAAAACTGATTTACCTGACCCTGATTTGCCTAATACCACCAGGTTTTCACCTTTATTAAGGGTCAATGAAATATTCTTTAAAATTTCCTGGTTTCCAAACGACTTGTTTAGTTCAACAATTTCCAGAACAGGTTTATCCGTTCCGGGATTTATTTTATCAATTGGCAATTCTATCGTTTCATTTTGGCTCATGATGTGATGATGTCAGTAATTTGTACTGCAATCATATCTACAATAAAAACAAGCAGTGAACCTAATACAACTGCTGAGTTAGCGGCATTGCCCACACTCTGTGTTCCGCTGCCTGCATTATATCCTTTATAGCAACCTACCAGGCCAATCACTGCACCAAAGAAAAATGATTTAATGACTGCGGGTATTAAATCAATAAATTCTACGGGAGCAAACGCTTGAGCAAAAAACAACGTAAAAGAAACATTTCCTTTAATGTTTGCTCCGGCCCAGCTACCGAAAATGCCGAATGCATCGGCATAGAGTGTTAACAAGGGAACCATGATGGTAGCTGCCAGAACCCTGGTTACTAATAAATATTTTACAGGATTGATAGAGGACACTTCCATGGCATCAATTTGTTCCGTTACTTTCATAGATCCCAGTTCTGCACCCATGCCTGAGCCTATTTTACCAGCACAGATCAATGCAGTGATTACCGGTCCCATTTCTCTTATCAGTGATAAGGAAACCATACCAGGCAATAGGGTTACTGCGCCAAAATCAACTAATACCGGCCTTGATTGAATGGTAAGAACCAAGCCCATAATGGCGCCGGTTATAGAAATCAATGGCAATGATTTATATCCAATTTGAAAACATTGACGCATAAACTCCCTGAACTCAAAGTTGACTGAAAAAGTTTCTTTGATGATACGGGTAATAAATAAAAAAACATCTGCTATATCGGTTAAAAAATTTGCCGCTTCTTTCTGTTTTACAAATGTTTCATTACTGAGGCGTACCGTTTGCTTTGTTGCAAAGTTTTTAATTTGGCCTACCGGTTTAAATTTATTCATTAGCTGATACTTCGTTTCTGATGGTTGAATTCGTTCATCATTTTTTCTTTTACAAGAACAGTGCCGTTTGCAGAGCTAATTATCATGAGACTTTTGTAACTAAAATTGGGGTAATCATACTTATTTTGCCCAAATTGTCGAGTGAATAGATCTCACTGCTTAATCGTTTTGCAACTTCTGTTCTGGTTGTGTTATTTTCTTTACAGTAAGTATCTAAGTTCACATTTTTACATACGGTGTTATATAAAACAGGGATGTCTTCAAAAATCAATACCCCGTCTTGCCCATTTGCCAAAAGAAGTTGAAGATGTTCATATGTCGTTTGGATAGCTAACTTAATCAACGTAACACATAAAGAAAAGTTTGTTTCTTTATGTGCATATTGTTTGTAAAATTTCCTAAATGTGCTGATCAATATTCTATCTGCTTCACTTTCTGATGACGTGAACTTTAATACAATGCCATAAACGATGGAACTGTACCTGTCGTAAATTTGTTCAATGCTAAAAGGCGGGAGTTCTTCTTTCATTCTTTTCTATTCACGATTTGGTAGCAGATAGCCCTTTTAACTTAGAATGGACTTATCAATTAATTGTTCCTTTAATTTGTTTTTCTACTTCTACCGGTTTGAATTTTTCAGGAAATTGCTGAACAATTCCTTTTGAAAAAATATCTGCCAGTTTTATTACTTCTGTTTGTGCTTTATCATAGGCAACAATGTCGGCATTGTAATCTTTTTTTATACGTTGGTTCGTTTGGTCGGTTGTTAACAGGAGCAGGTCTTTCATGATTATTTTCATGTCAGTTTCTTGCAGGTAAGGATTCGTTGTACAAAGAAATTCAGTGATTAAATCGGCGTTTGAAAGCCATTTTTCATTTGCTTCATAGATTGCTTTTGCATTGCCTGATTGAGCGGCATTAAAAACTTCCAGTAAAATGGTTATATGTGTTTCTAACAAAGCCGTTAAGTGTTCGCCGGCTTCGGTTCCATAATAGGGCTTGATAGCATTTCCTATTTCAGTTTTGTTTTGATGAAGCCTGCTTATAGCTTCCTCCGTTCCCGGGAGTTTATCAACAATACAAAGCATAACACTTCTTGTCCTGGCCACATGTTCTTCCCAAAGCCTTTTCATGCTGCTGTTTAATTCTGAAGTGGCAATGGTATTGACAATTGCATTCTTTTTTATATTTTCTTTTGAATTCGGATTGCCTTGAATAAATGAATAACTAAACAAGCCTATCAGCCCGATGATTTGCAATGCTGTATAAAGGCTGTCTTTTGTAAAACGTTTCATAAAAAAATGCTTAAGTCAATTAATAGATTTTTAAACTGGAACTTTCCAGAATAGTTTTTAAATAGGTAAGCAAACGTAATGGGTTGGAATTTTAGTTATTTAAAAAGCCCCATATCCATGGCAATAGAAAAACAATGTGCCAGGGATTTTTTTTAAAATTTTAGGCTTCAATCGGTATAGCTTTGGAAGTTTCCGATTGTATTATAAAAGTAAAATCAATAAAAGAATTATAATAATGACTGCACCAATTGAAAGATAAACACCGCCACTGAGTACCTTCATTTCTTTCTTTATTTCCTTTACTTCCTTACGTAAATTCTTTTTTTCAGTACTTGACAATTGAGTTTTATCCATTGCTTTGATCTGATCCAACCGAAGAAGCAATTGTTGTGCTTTAGGATCTGTTGCTCCAGGTTCTGATGCAGGAGAAATATTACTTGAAGTTGCAGGTAATGAAATGGCAATAAACAGCACGAGGGTTGTTAATCGCAAAATTTTTCTTGTAGTCATTGTATTAGTTTTATTAATTGAATTCACCATAACCTGATTTTAGCAGTTAACAGAGGGTAACTAATTTTGGATAAAGATGCTAACCTTTCGGTTCAACTATATTATAGGATTTGGTATTTATGTTACATGATTCACACATGATAAGGATATATGAATCAAATACCTTTTCCTTGCTTAAACAAAAACTTTCAATTTGTATGCCTGAAAATCACGTTTCCGGATATTAGCGATTGAAAAAAAATGATTAATAATTTAAAAAAAAGGGTAGAAAGCTTTCTGGATTTTTTTGCTTTAATTTACGCCCCCAACCATCGATTATGAAGATTCAATTTTATCTAAGGTTTTTCTCCCAACCCGGTCAAAATCTGTTTATTAGCGGCAATTGCAAACAACTCGGTAATAATGAGCTGGCAGAGGCTTTACCTATGCAATATCTCACTGATGAATTCTGGACCGTAACCCTTGAACTTGGAAAAGATTTTGAAAATCAACTCCAATATAGTTACCTGCTTCAAGGGGAAAATGGGGAAATTGTCTCAGAATGGGGAAATGACCGAATTGTTGAGGTGCTAAAAATGCCGGTTAATGAAATAACATTGGTTGATACCTGGAATCATGCTGGCGAATTTGAAAATGCATTTTACACACAACCTTTCCAGGATGTGTTGTTGCCCAAGGCAAAACCTGGCCAGGTAAAATCATTCAAATCAATTACACATATTTTTAAAGTAAAAGCTCCTTTATTAAAAACGGATGAAATATTATGCATTGCCGGCAGCAACGAAATCTTTGCAAAATGGAGTACAGAAGCACCCGTTTTAATGCATCGGGAGGAAAACTGGTGGGTGGCCAGGATGAATTTATCTGATCAAAGTTTCCCCGTTGCTTACAAATACGGAGTATATAATACCGGCACAAAAACATTTGTTGGTTTCGAAAAGGGGAACAACCGGATTTTGTATGATAGTTATGCTAAAAAGAAAATCAGTATTCTTCACGACGGGTTTGCACAATTACCCAATCATACGTGGAAAGGTGCAGGTGTTGCCATTCCCGTTTTCAGCTTGCGTACACAAAAGTGTACCGGAGTTGGTGAATTTGCAGATATCAAGGTATTGGTTGATTGGGCAAAAAAGGTGCAACTGAAACTGATTCAGATTCTGCCCGTTAATGATACAACAGCAACACATACTTGGGTTGATTCTTATCCCTATGCAGCCATTTCTGCATTTGCACTGCATCCAATCTATCTCAATATTGAAACGGTTGCAGGCGCCACCAACCACCCGGTTGTTAAATCAATCCGGAAAAAACAAAAAGAATTAAATGCTCTTTCTGAAATCGATTATGAAGCAGTCATGAAATTAAAATGGGCTGCTATTAAAGAATTGTTTGCAGAACAGAATGGGGCCATGCATGATGATGTTACTTTCTTTGAGTTCTTTGAGCTCAACCGCCATTGGCTGGTTCCATATGCTGCATTCAGTTACTTACGGGATAAATATAAAACACCTGATTTCAGTCAATGGAAAACACATGCTATATATAATGAAGCAGCCATACAGAAATTTGTTGCTCCAACACAGAAGCATTACAATGAAATTGCCGTTTATTATTTTATACAATACCATCTGCACCTGCAGTTAAAAGAGGCCACTGCTTATGCACATCAGCATCATATTATTCTGAAGGGTGATATACCGATTGGGATTTATCGTAACAGTTGCGATGCGTGGGTGGAGCCGGGATTATATAATATGAATATGCAGGCAGGAGCACCGCCTGATGATTTTGCAGTGAAAGGTCAGAACTGGGGGTTTCCTACTTACAACTGGCAGCAGATGGCCGGTGATGGATTCAGATGGTGGCGCAGGCGTTTTGAGCAAATGAATAATTATTTTGATGCGTTTCGTATAGATCATATACTGGGTTTCTTCCGTATCTGGAGTATACCTATGCACGCAGTAGAAGGAATTATGGGATATTTTGTTCCTGCAATACCTATCCATATCAGTGAATTTGGACAAAGAGGAATGTGGTTCGATTATCAACGTCTCTGCAAACCTTTCATCAATGAAGCAATGCTGATTGAGTTGATGGGAACGGATGCAGCATTATTAAAACCTTATCTCATTGAAACAGATAACAGAAATTTTGAATTAAAAGAGGAGTTCAACACACAACGAAAAGTAGAAGCTCATTTTGCTAAACTGGAAACAAGTGAATTGAATGATCGCATTAAATATGGTTTGTACGATTGCATCAGCAATGTTATTTTATTTGAAGTGGAAGGAAGCCAGGCACAACAATTTCATTTCCGCATCAGCATGACTTCAACCATTTCTTTTAAGTATTTAGATAACAATGCAAAAGCAAATCTCGAATCACTATATATCAATTATTTTTTCCGCCGGCAGGATGATTTTTGGCGTAAAGAAGCGCTGGCAAAATTGCCTTACCTCAAAGCTTCTACCAACATGCTGGTTTGTGGTGAAGACTTGGGTATGGTGCCCGATTGTGTGCCTGATGTGATGAAACAAATGGGTATGCTGAGTTTGGAAATTCAACGGATGCCGAAAGATCCAAAGAAACAATTCTTTAATCCTTCCGATGCTCCTTACTTAAGTGTGGTAACACCCAGCACACATGATATGAGTACCATTCGTGGCTGGTGGGAAGAAGACAGAAAACAAACTCAACAATTCTATAACCAGGAATTAGGACAATGGGGTGAAGCACCTTATTTCTGTGAACCCTGGATTGTGCGCAGCATTGTTACACAACATTTGTACTCTCCTGCTATGTGGAGTATTTTTCAGATTCAGGAATTGCTGGGCATGAGTGAAAAGCTGCGTAGAGAAAATCCGCATGATGAACGGATCAATGTTCCAGCTAATCCTAAACATTACTGGCGTTACAGGATGCATCTTTCCTTAGAAGAGCTGATGAAAGAAGATGAATTAAATGATGAGCTGAAAAGATATGTTGTTATTGGTGGAAGGGGATAATCATATGAAAATTTGCAGATGCCTTTACAAGTAAATTATAAAAAAACAGAACTTCCATTTCAATATCCTTTTACCATTTCAAAAGGAACCAAAACGCATCAATCAGCTTTGATTGTTGAACTGGAACATCGTGGAGCCAAAGGCTATGGCGAAGCGCCAGCCATTGCTTATTATAATATTCCGGTGGA
>JBKJNM010000261.1:0-11616 GCA_046593655.1 Lacibacter sp.
AGTGATCAACTCTAAGGTAAAGATTCTTCCCTACATCTTACATCAAACATCGAACATCGTAAATTGCGGCTATGAAATACCGTCATCTGTTCTTCGATCTGGATCATACGCTCTGGGATTTTGATGCCAATGCTATGGAAACCCTGGCTGATGTGTACAGGGACCTGCAGTTGCAGGAAGCGGGTATTCATGATTTTGATTTTTTCTGCCAACAATACCTGCACCACAATGCTATTCTGTGGGATCGGTACCATCATGGTTTGATTACTGCTGATGATCTGAAATGGAAAAGGATGTGGCGCACCTTACTGGAATTTAAAATTGGTAATGAAGAACTGGCCAGAAAAATGAGTGGGCATTTTTTAGAGTTGCTGCCTGTTAAGAAAAATCTGTTTCCTTACACACATGAAATTCTGCAATACCTTAAACAAAAAGAATACAAGCTGCATCTCATCACCAATGGATTTGAAAAAACACAATGGCGGAAATTAGATAACAGCCAACTGGGCCATTATTTTGAAGAAGTGATCACCAGCGAAACCAGTAACAGCATTAAACCCAACAAAGAAATTTTTGAATACGCATTGAAAGTGACCCATGCTGCATTAAAAGAAAGCATCATGATCGGTGATAACCTTGATGCAGATATTCAAGGGGCCCTGAATGCCGGTATAGATGCAGTGTTTGTAAACCACGTAAACGCTGAGTTAAATGGAATAAACCCAACTTTTGTGATTCATCATTTGAAAGAATTGGAAGAGATATTTTAGTGAGTGGGCAATAGTGAATGGTGAATAGAAGATCTCAAATTCAATTATTCTGATTAATTTCAAATAAACACTTACTATGTTTCTTCACCTTGGCCATACTAAACTTGAAGTATACAAATGATCACGTGAATTTGTTCTTGAATGCTATAAGCTCACAAAAATTTTACCTGATGAAGAAAAATATGCTATGACATCTCAAATAAGAAGGGCAGCATTGTCAGTTCATTTAAATATTGCTGAAGGTTCTTCCAGAAAGTCGGAAGCAGAAAGAAAAAGATACTATGAAATATCCAGAGGCTCAGTTATCGAAATTGATGCGGCATTGGATATAGCGAACGATTTAAATTATCTTACAAATTTTAATTCAGAAAAACTAGGGGAATCAATGATCAAGTCTTTTAAGATGCTGTCAGGTATGATTGAATCTAAGCATTGACTATTCACCACTCACCATTCACCATCAATATTCCGCCAACACCGTAACGCCGCCCTTCACCACTTCATTCAACTTTACATTGATCTTAGTACCAACAGGTAAAATAACATCCACTCTTGATCCGAATTTTATAAACCCCAATTCACCGCCTTGCAGCACTTTTTGTCCGGGTTGGAGATAGTTGACGATACGTTTAGCAACAGCACCTGCAATTTGTTTAACAAGGATCACAATACGACCGTTGCTCAACACTACACTGTGCCGTTCGTTTTCGGTAGATGATTTGGGATTCCACGCTACTAAATATTTTCCTTTGTGGTATTGTGAATAGTTGACTTCGCCTTCAATGGGGTTAACATTCACATGCACATTCGCCGGGCTCATGAACACACTCAATTGAATCCGTTTGTCTTTAAAATATTCAACATCGGTAATTTCTTCTATCACTACCACCTTCCCATCGCAGGGACTGTAAATGGCATGTTCGTTTAAAGGAGTCGTACGTTTAGGAATACGAAAGAATGAAATAATAAATAACAAGAGGAACAATGTTGCTGCAAAAATGAACCAGGTAAGAAGCAGTGAAACAGGGCTTAGAAAATTAAAGGCCAGCAGGTTGATGATGATGAATAGAACCGCTGCAATTGAAATACTTTTAAATCCTTCTCTGTGAATAGTCATGTAGCTGTGTTGAGCTGCGAAAATACAAAGAATCAGTTACTCATATTTCTGTAAGCCAAACTTCTTCCAATGTTCTTTGGCAAAGGAAAGAAATACAGCAGGGGCTTTACTGAAGCTGCTGTCTGCCTGCATGGTTCCGCCAATCGTGTCTTTTTGCAGAATCATCAATTCTTCACCGTGGATGGCATATTTATTCTTCCCTTCATACATGACCAGCTTTTTTTCATTGGGACTTACATCGCCTTTACAACTAAGGGCATATACCATTGTAATCTCTGCTATGCCATTGCTATCAAGGTCAGTGATGGATAAGTGATCATCATAAAAAGAACAGGTAAGATCCAGTTCGCAATCATTGATAGAATCCTGCAACATCCATTTTTGTATAAACCCGCTATCAGTTTTTTGATAGAGCACGGCCGATAATTTAGCGGAAGCATTCGTTTGTCCTTTTTCAATAAAAGGACCAGTTTCATACAATACAAGCCAGTTTTCGCCCGAAGCATCACTCCATTTTTTTGCCCGCTTTAACTGGTAAGCAGTGGGCTGCGGCAGCAAGGCACTCACGGCTGCTGTTACTTCTTCTATGGCCGATAATACACTGTCTGCTGTGTTTTTCTTTTGTTCATCTTCTTTTCCATTGTTATTGCATGAAAAAAGTACGATTAAGGCAACTGATAGGTAATAGCGCATGTTATTCAATTAATTTTAAAAACAACCAAACAAAAGGGGTAGCCAGTAATAAGGAATCAAACCGATCCAGGAATCCACCATGCCCAGGCATAAAATTTCCACTGTCTTTTACTCCTGCCAGTCGTTTAAGTTTACTTTCTAATAAATCGCCAAAAGTTCCGGCAATAGAAGCAATGCCTGCAATACCAACAACTTTAAACATATCAAGATCAAGACTCCATGCAATAACGGCCATGATTATCATTGCAAGTATAATTCCGCCAATGGTTCCTTCCCATGTTTTCTTTGGTGAGATGGAACTTAGCGGGGTTTTACCAATGAGCGACCCTACAATATAAGCCATCGTATCATTGATCCAGATAGAACAAACAATAATCAATGGAATGAGATAAGCAGTAACGGCTTCCATCAATGTAAAAAAATATTCGATCGATTGTTGTCCGTTTTTGGCCATCCATAAAGGGCTGCTCCTGATATTAAGCATCAACGCCCAGCTCAATGAAATATAAAGCAACCCGAAAAATGAATGAGCAATATTTTTTACAACAAACTGTTTTGAAAACAACAACTCACTGATGGGAATAAGAAACAAACTGATCAATGCCAAAATCATTCCAATTGAATGCAATGAAACCGTATCGGTAATATACCAATCATCGGTAAAGAACAGCATCAACCCATATCCTGTCACCATCACTCCATACTTGTGAAAAGGATTGATGTTTTTATAACCGGGATCCATTAACGCAACCAGTTTCTGGTATTCAATCCAGCAACCAAAATGAATTATACTGAACAATACAAGAAAACTCCACTGGTTCCATAACAACCCCGCCAGCATGATCACTGCAAATAAAACAGCAGTAATTGCACGGGTTTGAAATGTTTGCCTGTTTAATGCCATAGCCTGTTTTGATCTTCGATATTAAGAAAGATAATCTTTTTGTCCTTCGCTATCCTGAACAGCAATGCTATCGGGTGCAACATTCGTAGCAGACATTTTCTTTAATAACAAAAACAAACCAATCACCACTGCAGCACTGATAGCTCCCGCCCACCAGGGTGCACTCTCTCCCACTTCCATATCAATCTTATTGTTTTTTGTGTATTGCCAGTAAAGAATGGATACCATCAATGCATTATTAAAAAAGTGTGCAATGATACTGTACCACAAATTACCCGTGTAATAAAAAATATAACCGAGTATCATGCCTAATGCAAGCCGTGGAATAAACCCATACCAGGAGAAATGAATGGCGCTGAAGATGAAGGCTGTAATAAAAATCACCAGCAAGGGATTTTTGAACCAACGCATAAAGATATTCTGCATAGCTCCCCTGAAAAACAGTTCCTCAACAATAGCCGGCATTAGTGCAATAATGAACAAAGCAATAATATAATCCAATGGTGTTTTAAATGTTGCCATCAGCTTTACCTGCTCTGCATATTGCGATTCCATATTATCAAATACTTTTTTCAACCCGGTTGTAATGGGTATTGCTTTATTCACTTCAGCTAAGAAGCCAACCAATGGTAAAGCACAAAAAAGAATCAGTATAGCAGCTATAGCCCTGTTGATCTTAACACCCGGCTGTAATCCTAAACGTTGAAATGGCTTTTTGGAGGCAATTCTTGCAGTGATAAAAGCGGGAATAAAAAAGATAATGATGGTTGAAACAACCTGTATCACTTTCAATGCATTTACATAGGCTGGATTGAACATGTCCTTCTGCATGGTAAACACTGACTTGCCGGTCATTCCAATCCAGATGGGTAGTACGGCAGCACTTCCAACAACAAAACAACCAATCCATATTCCAATCAGGATTAAAAACTCAACAGGTGGATCTAATTTGCGCTCATATTGATTTTCGTACATAACAACTCGTGGAAACTGATTAAATTTGCAATTCTTTTTGAACGTGGTAAAGATAGGCAACATATCGCTTCCTGAATTTCCGCTCTTACTTGCTCCCATGGAGGATGTAAGTGATCCGCCCTTCCGTGCTGTTTGTAAAGACAATGGCGCTGATCTCATGTTCAGTGAATTCATCAGTAGCGAAGGTTTGATACGTGATGCAATGAAGAGCCGGCAGAAACTGGACTTTGAGGAAGAGGAACGTCCTTTTGGTATCCAGATTTTTGGAGGTGATGAAGAAGCACTGGGGTTAAGTGCAAAGATTTGTGAAGCAGTAAATCCTGACTTAGTTGATATCAACTTTGGTTGCCCGGTTAAAAAGGTGGCCATGAAAGGTGCAGGCGCAGGTGTATTGAAAGATTTGGACCTGATGGTTCGTTTAACCGCCTCCGTTGTAAACTCCACTTCTTTACCTGTTACTGTAAAAACAAGATTGGGTTGGGATGATAACACAAAAAATATTGAAGAAGTAGCAGAGCGTTTACAGGATACAGGTATTAAAGCCCTGAGTATTCACGGACGTACACGTTCACAGATGTATAAAGGTGAAGCTGACTGGACATTGATTGCAAAAGTGAAAAACAACCCCCGCATTCAAATTCCCATTTTTGGTAACGGTGATATTGACAGTCCTGAAAAAGCAGTGGAATATAAAAACCGTTATGGAGTTGATGGAGTGATGATTGGCAGGGCTGCTATCGGTTATCCCTGGATCTTTAATGAGATCAAACATTTTATTAAAACAGGTGAGCATCTTGCAGCACCAACCATTGAGCAACGTGTGGAGGTTTGCAAAAAGCATTTACATAAATCGTTTGCATGGAAGGGACCGAAGGTGGGCATTTTTGAAATGCGGAGGCATTATGCCAACTATTTAAAAGGTTTACCAAATATTAAAGAGTTTCGCAGCAAGCTCGTTATTCTCAATACAGTGGAAGAAATTGATGAAGTACTCGATGAAATTGTAATGAAGTTCAGTGGATATGAATTTGAACATTCAAAAATTGAACTGATCAACTACCATGAAAAATGTCCTGTTGATTAAACTGAGTCAGGCCGCTACAGGCGGCCAGACGTTTCACACGGGGTTTATAAAATAAGTTTAATGGTATAATTTTCTCACTTTACATTTTACAGGGATTAATTAATTTTAAGAATGCATTTCGAACCCGGAGAAGCATATCATATTTACAATCGTGGAAACGAAAAACAAGTAATTTTTTTTTCACGAAAAAACTATTTTTTCTTTTTACAAGATAAGAAACGAATGGCTCCCATATGCTGATATCCTGGCTTACTCATTAATGCCAAATCATTTTCATTTTATTGCAGTTCCTAATAAAGATGGTTGCAGAAATATTATCCTTCAGGAAAAAGAAACACATATGCAGGAGTTCTCTAAAGCAATTGGGAAAACCCTCAGTTCCTATACACAGGCTATCAATCTTGAGCAAAAAAGAACAGGAAACTTATTTCAAAAAAAGACAAAAGCAAAACTATTAACTGAAAGAGGTAGTAATGGAAATACGAACAGGAATTATCTGATAACTGGTATTCACTACACTCATAATAACGCCTATGCGGCCAACCTTACCACATCAGCTTTTGATTGGAAGTTTTGTTCACTTCCGGATTATGCGAATATTCGTAATGGAACATTATGTAATAAAGAACTTCTTTATCAGCTTACGGGACTAACAGCAAAAGATTTTGCTACAGGAAAAATTCCTGCACTTGATCCTGATTTTTTAAAGGATATCTTTTAACTCGTCTGGCCGCCTTTAGCGGCCTGACTTAACCGTTAAGTCATTTTTATCTTCATGGTTTTCATTAATCCATAAATTGAAACCAACGCCCAGGTTCCTTCCAGTATGATAAAGGGTAAATAACTGATGCGGTAAGACGCATAGCAGGCAAGCAGCGATCCAACGATATTTAATACATAAAACATTTTTGAATCGGAGTTTAACAGCCTGGATGTATTTAGAAAATAGGCAAAGAGGATAAGGCCTACCCCGATTGTTCCCAAAAGATCATTGTATGTCATGGTCATTATTTTTGATGAATAAACGATTCCAATCATCGGGTAGAAACAGCAGCACAACGTTGTGCAGCAACATCAGGAAACAAAGCAACAACCACCATCATAAAAAAACCCATACCAGTCCAAACGAGACTGCCTTGTTTTTCTGCTGAACATTCGGATTGATTTATAAGTAAGATACTATAACTGCAGTTTGTTTCCGATAGAAAGATGCGCTACACTGTTGATATTGAATTTTTCCTGCAGCAATATTAATTCCTGCTTGGGATAAAAGATGGGCTCATCGCCCATATCAAAAGTACCATGATGCATGGGGATGAATTGTTTTGCCTGCAGTTGATCAAAAGCAATCAATGCATCAGCCGGGCTTGTATGTGCCGATGCCATAAACCATTCTGGTTTGTAGGCACCAATGCCAAGCAACGCAATATCAATTCCCGGAAAGAGTTGAGCAATTTCAGCAAAATGAATTCCCAATCCACTATCAGCCCCAAAGTAGATTTTTTTGTTGTTGCCTTCCAGCATAAAACTGCCCCATAACATATTGTTCATATCATGTAAACCTCTCCTGTTCCAATGTTTGGCAGGCAAATAGGTAATGGCTGCATCCGTTTCAATGTTGTATGGTTGATACCAGCCAGCTTCAATAATAGTGTTGGTGATCTTCCAACTGCGAAGCAGTGGAGTCATGTTCAATCCGGTTAATATAACAGCTTCTGGATTGAGTGCACATAATTGCTGCATGCTTTTCTTATCGCAATGATCACGGTGATTATGCGACAATAAAATATAATCGATCTCTTTCAGATCAGCTACATCAAAAGGCAAAGGAGTAAAACGTTTTACCGGACCAACATTGTATAAAACAGGATCGGTAATAAAATGCTTTCCGCTTAATGTAAACAGGAAGCTTGCATGACCCAGCCATACAATTCCACCTTCCCTGTTAGCAGTAACCTGTTGATTGATTGAAACATCCACATTGGTTTGTTGTTTTTGTTTCAAAGGCTTTAAAGGATTCTTTTCTGTTTGCCATTTGAAGAGTTCTGCCAATGATCTTTCTGATGGTCCGTCGAGGTTGATGTACTGTTGCTTTTCATTGAACGGGTTCCCATTCCAGTTGCCTTTAATAAACGAAAGCGAAGGATTATATGCAGGAAGTGTTGCCATTCACAAAAAATAAATCAAACCATTAATAATACAGCTACATAATGACAAATGGCAGCAGCCAATACAAATAAGTGCCAGATAACATGATGGTAATAAAACTTTTCCCACAGATAAAATATCACCCCAATGCTGTAAAGTAAACCTCCGATAATGATCATGGTGAGCACTGGGCTCGGAATGGCATCAAAAAATTGCCGGCCGCTAAACAATAAAATCCACCCCATGCAAACATATACAGCGGTTGAAATAAAATTAAACCGCCCGGTAAAAAAAGTTTTAAAAATAATTCCAATGAATGTTAGTCCCCATAATACACTTAACATGGTAATGCCTGTTGCATTCATCATATAATTAAGCAGAAAAGGAGTATACGTTCCTGCAATTAAAAAATAGATACTGATATGATCAAACACATGCAATATTTTTTTTACACCCGGGTTCTGAAATGCATGATATAAGGTTGAAAAAGTAAACACGAGTATAAAAGAAAACCCGAATATAGCTGCCCCCACCACAGCAATCGTGTGATCTTTATTAGCAGCAATGGCACTCAGTACCGGCAAGGCCGCAATACCAAAAATAATTCCAATGCCATGCGTAATGCTGTTGGCAATTTCAAGGCGCAGATTCGTATACTCCTGTTGCATAGATGGCATACTACTTTTTAATTTCATTGATTACCTCATTGCTCAAAGGCGAAATGGAAGGATCGAAATAATGAACAAGATGTCCATTTTCATCTACCAGGTATTTTGAAAAATTCCAACTTGGTTGTTTGTTGCTCCAGCCATTGAGCGTAGAATCGCTCAACCATTTAAAGATATTATTTTGGTGAGCTCCTTTTCTTACAGTTGATTTTTTCATTAATGGAAACGTAACACCAAAGTTTATTTTGCAGAACGCTGCAATTTCTTCATCACTCCCTTTCTCCTGTTCTTTAAAGTCATTGGCAGGAAACCCAATTATCACCAGGTGATCCTTGTACTTCTCCTGCAATAGTTGTAATTGATCATACTGACCGGTAAATCCACAATCACTGGCCGTATTGACCAGTAATACTTTCTTTCCTTTCAATTGTGCAAAATCAAATTCGTTTCCATTATTGGCAATTGCTTTTAATGAATAAAAGGATACTTGCGGCGCAATGCTTCGTTTGCCAAATGCTTTGGCCCTGCTGCCAAAAGCCATGTATAGCGGGTAAATTACTTTTAAAAATTTTTGTCTCAGTGTCATATTTTCACTATTTCTATTAACAAATAAAATATATCCTGCAAATGAAGCAATGCATACACTCACTACAATCAACAGCTGTTTTAGTTTACGTATCATTTTATTTTCTGCCAATCACAGCTTTCCAGAGATTGAGCTTTAGTTTGTTGAAAGGAGGATATCGGAAAAAAGGTTCAAACCAATTGGCTTTCTTCACCACTCCTTTGTAATGTGTAAACGTATCAAACGAAAATTTTCCAAGATAGCCTCCATGCCCGCTTGATCCAATACCTCCAAAAGGAATACTGCTGTTACCGAGTTGATAAACTGTTTCATTGATACAGCCCGCACCAAACTGTACCTGCTCAATAAAAAACTGTTCTGTTTTTTTACTGTTTGTAAATAAATACAAAGCTAATGGATGTGGATTTTTCTCAATCATCTTCACGACCTCTTCTTTTTCTTTGAATGTGAATACCGGCAAAACCGGGCCAAAGATTTCTTCTTTCATGATCAATGCATCCTCACTTATATTTTCAAGAATAGTTGGCGCAATAAATTTTTCTGCAGCATTGGTATGTCCTCCGTATCGAATGGTTCCTTCGCTGAGATATTTAATGACGGCATCAAATCTTTTTTGATTGATCATGCGACCATAGTGATCATTTTGTTCCTGGTTTTTACCGTAAGATTTTTCGATGTTGAGAATTATTTCATCGAGTAATTTCTCTTTTACTGATTCATGTACCACTAAATAATCGGGTGCAACACAAACCTGTCCGCAGTTGAGGAGTTTGCCCCACACAATTCGTTTAGCAGCCATTTTCAGATCAGCAGTTGCATCAACAACACATGGAGATTTACCCCCTAACTCCAATGAAACAGGTGAGAGTTGTTTGGACGCCATCTCCATAATTTTTTTACCAATTTCTGTACTACCGGTAAACATTACATGCCCGAAATAAAAATTCTCTATTAATGCAGGTAACACGATAGCACCATCTCCTTCCAGCACATGTATATATTCAGGAGGAAAATTTTCATTGATCAATTTTGCTATCACGGCTGAGGAGTGAGCACTTATTTCAGATGGTTTAATTAATATCGTATTCCCCGCAGCCATTGCTCCTGCTACAGCACGGAAAGTGAGCAATATGGGATAATTCCATGGAGAAATGACCAATACATTTCCAACCGGTTCAGGATATAATTTGGTAACAGATGGCAATAAAAATAAAGGGGTACTAACTGTCTGCGGTTGCATCCATTGCCGCATTCCGTTTAGCTGAACGTTGATCTCTTCGTAAGTTGGGCCCAATTCGGTCATGTATGTTTCCTGCGGATGCTTGTGCAGGTCTTTATACAATGCTTCTTCAATCAGCTTTTCATTTGCTCTGAAAACAGAGTCTAATTTTTTCAATTGTTCTTTTCTGAATGCATATGATTTTGTTGCACCTGATTTGAAAAAGGCCGTTTGTGAATTGTAGATTATTTGATAAGGATTCATGTTCTGCTTGTATTAGTCCAATACTCAAAATCCGGTTGCGGTAAAGAGATGTACAAATGTAAGAGAAGCCTTATTCCTTTTGTTTTCAATTTTCGGAAAGAAGTACCTTCGTTTTATGACAGATGAGTATTTTATGAAACAGGCACTTAAGGAAGCACATCTTGCCTATGATGAAGGGGAAGTGCCTGTTGGAGCTGTGGTAGTGATGGATGGCAAAATGATTGCCCGTGGGTATAATATGGTTGAAAAGCTCAACGATCCTACAGCTCATGCTGAGATGATAGCATTGACCTCCGCTTTCAGTCAGATTGGTGCCAAATATTTACCCGATGCTACCTTATATGTAACAGTTGAACCTTGTTTAATGTGCGCAGGTGCTTTGTACTGGAGCAAGATCACCCGTATTGTTTGGGGAGCTGATGATGAGAAGAACGGACATAAGAAATTTACAGGTGACTATTCCTCCTCACCCTTTGGGGGAGGTCGGGAGGGGGCTTTTCCTTTTCATCAAAAAGCACAGGTTACAAAAGGCGTATTAAAAGAAGATTGTGCCCAGTTGATGAAAAATTTTTTTGCATCAAAACGGTAGCTATGTCAAAAACAACAACAACAACAAAAGTGATTGTCACCCATCCTGAAACCGGCACAGAAAGAAACATGGATGCCGCCATTTACAAGCCCGTAAAAGCAGCCATTATTAAAAGTTTAAAAGGAAGTAAGGGAAAAACATTCACTGCCTTAGCAGATGATGTGGTAAAGATCATCCGTAAACAACTGCCTGATTTTAAAAAGTCGATCCCCTGGTACACTATCTCCGTTAGACTTGATCTTGAAACAAAGGGCATTGTTGAAACCTTTGTGGAGAAAGGAGTAAAACTCAACCGGTTAAAAAAGTGATCCCACATCTGACGTCCTCATCTGATGAATAATTCCGAAATGATTTTCTTTTCTCAGGCATATTCCGCCAATCACACTTAAATTTGTCTTCTTAATTTTTTCAAACACTCCTCATTCATCTTAAGGTGTTGGGGGCAAATTTAAAACACTATGGCATTTACATTAGCACCACTTCCATATGCGCATGATGCATTGGAACCTCATATCGACACAACCACCATGCAGATTCATCATGGTAAACATCACCAGGCTTATGTTGACAATCTCAACAAAGCTGTTGCCGGCACTGAG
>JBKJNM010000068.1:0-13948 GCA_046593655.1 Lacibacter sp.
ATAGCCTGTTGTTGCAAAAAAATGAGGTACTAAAGTTGACTTGTAAAAATCATTGGTAACAAGGGTTACTCTTTGGGGAATGATTTGCTGTGCTGCAAAACCTGCAAAAAAACGATCGGAATACAACCATAACCCTGCATTTAATTCCGGTTTTACTTTTCTTAACTCCTGTGCTACTCCACCAATGGCAGGATCAACAGGATTAGCCAGTTCAATTTTACTTGCATCAATATTAATGACGGAGATGCCTCCAGCAAACCCGGCTGACAAATTTAATTTTGGAGTTAATCCTAAATGATAAGCATACGATACCGTTGCATATACCCTGTTGATATAACCCGTTTTAAAATTAACAATGCTGCCTCCAATTCCGTGGTGTGGTTCAGCGGCTGTATATTCTTCCCAGTATGATTTACCTCTTGGATTATCACCCGGCACTTGATATGAAGTTGCACTGGTTCTGTAATCCTGTTTCCCTATGGGCGCATGTACAGATGCATAAATTGTTTGTGGTGCTCCGGGAAAACCTACCCATTGATTACGATAACTTAACTTGATATCAGTATAGTTTTCTATACCTGTTAATGCAGGGTTGATAATATAATTGTTGAGAATGTATTGCGTATAATGTGGTCGTTGTTGTGCAGAAGTTTTCATCATCATTCCCATCAACAATGCAAAGCAAATCACACAAATTCTTTTCTTTATCATCCTGGTCATCAAACAATCATTTTCAAAGGGGTTAACGTAATATGGTTACATAACCTGCAATTCTTGCACGGCCGTTCTTTGGATCAATGACATAATAATATGTACCTGCAGGAAGCTGCTGCCCTTTCCATGTACCATCCCAAGGTGTTGAATAACCAATTGATCGGTGTACAATTGTACCGGCAGTGTTATATACTTCTACTATACAACCAGGATAATCATACAGGTGATTGATTTCCCAGAAATCATTAATGCCATCACCATTGGGTGTGAATGTATTCGGGGGCTTTGGCATTTTCAACACTTTCACAAACAGTTGCGATTGAATTAAACAACCACCACGACCTGCTATAGAAATACTGTATAAAATATCATCCTTTGGTTTAATAATGGTTGGGTTCGGTAAAGTGGGATTGTCCAGGTAAGTTGGGGGAGTCCATAAATATTGATAGCCTGCGTTTGCAGGGAATCCTGTTATTTGTTTGATGCCATCTTCCAGCATAACAATATCAGGAACCGGTGCTAAAGCAGGATAAGGCCAAACTCGAATTACTTTATAAACTGTATCGCTCACACAACCTTCACTGCTGTTAACTGAGAGTTGTACATTAAATGTACCGGGGATTGTATAAAGATAGTTGGGATTTTGAACGGATGATGTAACACCATTTCCAAAATTCCAGTTCCACTGCGTTATGCCACTTACAATGCCATCGCTTTGATCTGTAAAATTAACTAAGTCGCCCAGACATAAACTATCTTTTGAAGTAAAGGCCGCTTTCGGTTGTGGAAACACATCAATCAATTGCTTCGTAGTTGAATCAATACAATTGTTATTTGATGTTACTCTCAAACTAACAGAATAGGTTCCCAGGTTTCTGTAATTATAAACAGGATTTTTTATACCGGATGTATCAGATCCTGCTGGTGATGCAAAGCCATCGCCAAAGTCCCATTTGTATTTAAATAATCCTTGTGTATTATCCGGGATCGATGAAAGATCAGTGAATGATGCGTTGCCAACTGGTAAACAAACTTTAGGCAATGTAAATTCAACTCTTGGTAATGCATTTACTTTTACAGGTAATGTATATGGTACACTAGTACATCCCCTGTTATTGATCACCTGCAATACAACATTGTAATTTCCGTATGCATTAAATATATGCGAAAGGTTCGTGTTATTCGGGTACGAAACAACCGGGGTGCCATCACCAAAATCTACACTCCAGGTATTTAATAAAGCAGCATTTGCAATGGAGCTATCACTAAAACGAATCAGATTCTTTTCGCAGGATGGAAGTAATGATACAAACCTTGCAGCAGGTCTTGGATATACTTCAATGATTTGTTGAGAGAAATGAGTACATCCGTTTACTGCAGTGAATGTGTAACGGATTGTATGTGTACCTACCCCTGCAACTGCAGGATTGAATAACCCTGTTGCATTAACACCAGGTCCTGTATAAACACCTGTGCCCGTTAATCCACCCAGTTCAGCCGCTTGTGTTATCTGTCGTGCTGTTGCATCTAAACAAATGCCCGGCATTGCAGTGAATTGTGTTAACGGACTTGCATTCACTATAATATCCCGTATTTCATCATTTACGCAAATCATACCCGTATAAGCTCTATACCTTACCTGGAATGTTCTGGTTAATGGTGATTGGAAATTTGGATAACGATGCGAATAAATTTTATCTGTTACAGGATTATCATCGGTATCAAATGCGGTTGGTGCATTTACATTATCCCAATAGATTTCCACTTTTGTTAATGCACCAAAATCAACAGTGGATTTTTCCTGGATCTGTATATCCTGATTGCTGCACAAACCATTTGTTGGCAATAGTAAAAAATTTGCATTCGGTATAGAACCATTTACAGTAAATGGAATATTAGTTACTGAATCTTTACAGCCATCCTTTGAAGTAACAACTAAGGATAACCTGTAATTATCTGCTTTATTAAATTTAATAGAAGGGTTTTTATTAGTACTTGTTGCAGGAATTGGTCCCGGTGCAATTGGTGGTGAACTTGTATTGAAGCTCCACAAGTACGTAATGAGTGATTCACTGTTATCAGCAATTTTTGTTGTGTCAAAGAAGAATGCATTTGCATCACTCAAACAAACTTCGGGTAATACATACCCTACTTTTGGTAATGGATTAATGCGAACCGTTTTAAATAATGTGTCGCTGCGGCAACCCTTGCTGCTTTCAACCAATAGTTTAATTACTTTATTTCCCCAGTTGACATATGCATGTGTAATGGGGTTATTATTATTTGCATTGATAATTGTTCCATCGCCTAAACTCCAGTACCAACGTACAAGCGTGCCTGCGTTTGGTAAGGAGTTATCAATAATTGTTATTTGATTTTTTTCACATAAAAGTGAACTCAACTTATTAATAGCGGTTGGCCATGGATTTACAACCAATGTTTTGGTAATGGTATCACTTACACAGTTTTGAGTTGTAAATACCCACAGGGTTGCTGTGTAAGTACCCGGAGTGGCAAAATTCTTCACTGGATTTTTTACAGTTGAAGTTGAACCGTCACTGAACCTCCACTCCCATCTGTTTACCGGATGTGTAAATCCATTTGAAGCATCAGTAAATGTAACAGGTGTTTGCCAGCATACTTCTGCCGGAGATGTAAAGTCGGCTTTCGGTTGCGGATAAATATTTGCCTGCACTTTTGTAACTGAATCAATACATCCATAGTTGGATGTAACTTTTAATTTAATGCTGAATGGTCCGACAGATGAATATTTATGTGATGGATTCCCTATTGCTGAAGTATTAAACGGACCACTTGCCGGGTCTCCAAAATTCCATGAGTTAATAAAAAATGCCTGTGATCCATCGGCGATTGTTGCAGTATTGGTAAAGTTTACAATACCGTCGGGCAAACAGGCAGCACTCATGGTGAAATCAGGTACAGGGTTAGGTCTTATAGTAACAGGAAGTGTAAATAATGGACTTAAACAACCGGTATTGGTACGAACCTGTAAAGTTGGATTATACACTATCGTATTCGGATAAGTTGCGGATACATTTGCATTGGTACTGTTATTAATGGGCGCCCCAACTCCAAGGTTCCAGTTCCAGTTAACAATGTTTCCAAATCCTCCGGCTAATAAAGAAGAATCGCTAAACGTAATGAGTTTCCCCTGGCAAGGTGCTGCAACAAAACCAAATTTTGCAACAGGTGTTTTAGTAACTGTTATTGTTTTTATTGTTGTATCACTCAAACAGCCAATATCAGTTAATACAGCATAACGAATGGTATAGGTACCGGGATTTGTATAAACTTTTGTTGGATTGTTGGTGAAAGCAAAAGTTCCATCACCAAAATTCCAAAAATGTTTTGTAATCGGTCGGCCGCCTGTTGTATTATTGGTTGTGATTGGAATAATGGAATCTGTACATCCGGTTGAAGTCCATGAAAAGTTTGCCGTTGGTGGTGCAAATACCTGAAGATTAAAACTGATGATTTGTTCACCTGTACATCCATCTGGTGTTGGATTGTTTACTGTCACTACAACGGGGTAAATTCCTATTGTGTTATAGATATAAGGCGTAGGTAGTCTGAAAATATAAAGTGTTTTTCCATTTAATATAAAAGTTGAGTCAGGTACAGGAGCGTTGTTGATTACATCAGGATAATTAGTAATCACCCATTTGATGCTTAATGGAACATACGGCAATGTAATAGCTAAGTTAAACGGTGAGCTCTTACAAGCCAGCGGGCTGTTAACAGTTGCATTTGTGTTCTGTATTGAAACATACTGAAACAGATCCACCACATTAGTACCAGCATTGTATCCGTAAGATTCCGCATTACCAAAGCCATAGGCAATTGCATTAAAACCTGAATCAGATTGGATAGAAAAAACACCTGAGCCGGGTAATGGTTGTTTTAAATATGAATAGTTCGCATCTCTCGGATGAACAGTAAAAGCATTATTAGGGATGGTGGCGCCTGTACCGTCTTTTAATTGAAAGGAGCTGATTGCCGTTCCACCGTTGGGAATAATTACATTAAAGTAATGGCTATTAATGCCAAAATTTGGCGTTGCATTCCAAAGTACCTTATTGATGTTTTGTTCAACCGGACTTAAATATATAACCTCAGGATCTCCAGGCTGTGCGCCATTTCCACAGGCTCCCTGAGAAGTAAAATACTGTGCTACAATAATTGATTTATCAGCCTCAATTAATTGAGGTTGATTCGTTATCGGTAAATCATAATAAAAGTTATTGATTAATGGAACTCCTACAGGGCCACCATTCACTTTTACAACAGCCGAAGGGTCTGAAACACATATCCTGAAGAAATTATTTGCCTGGTTGCCGGCCGCAGTAGCAGTTAAGTATTTTTTGCCCCATGCATTTTTCGGGAAAGCCTGCGACATATAATTATCTGAAGAAGATGAATTGCCGTTGCAGGTAATACTGATTCTTCCACTACCGGAAAAAACAGCAATTTTTTTGCAACCTGCCCCGGTATTAATAGATTTAATAAGAGTTCCTGTAAGATCAACACCTAAATTACCGGCATACTGTCCCATGATATTAAATACCTGTCCTTGAGTAAGCGTAACAGTAAACGGAACACCGGCAGGTTTGGTTAGCGTTGCTGCGCTTGGTGTTATTTCTACAGTTGTTGTTCCTGTATCAGCTGCAATAACATATGCCCAGCAATTTGCATTTGCTGTATTTGACCGGTTGGTATAATTAATAGAATAATATTCACGCCCTAAAGTGTTTGTCGGAAATAAAATAGAGGCACCTGAAACACTTGCATTATAAATATGGGCATAGGCAACAATCGGTTGATCGCTGGTAATGTGTATTCCTTTGTTTTCACCAACTGAACTTTCTGTAAGTAAACGGGCATCCTGGGGAACTCCCTTAGGAATTGGGCTAGATGTAAATACCGTATTTGCAGGAATGCTGTAACTGGCAGAATAACCAATACCGGGAATAGTAACAGTAACATTTGTAGCAAGGTCAGTGGCAAAGTATAATACCATCTCTTGGCCATTACCCCCTGTCATTACCTGGTGGTAACCATAAGCCACCCAAAAATCCTTTCCTTTATTGGAAAAATCCTGTGAGTTAGAGTACGAATAAGCCAGCATGAAAGCCGGCAAAAGGATCAAAAACTTTCTCATTACCTAAGCTTGGAGTATAAGGCTTACAAGATAAGTGTTTTCTTTTATTTCTTAAAACGCTAATAAACGTTACCCAAAAAAGGTCATTGATTGTAAATAACTATAAGCCAAGGGGCCTTCACAAAAAAGCAAATCAATAATGCTCAAGTTAGAAATAAACCCGTATCGATCATTAAAAACCTGCTGATAAAAAGGAAAATGAGGTCTCGTTTCATCTTTTTGAATCTCCCTTATTTTATAAGAACTATCCTCCAAATTCAATCCGGTTTCAGCCAGAATGTCAACTTTCAAATTCAATTTATTAATTGCCCAGCGCATTGTCTTCAGGTTCAGGTCTAATAGAAATTTCTCTCTTATTTGAAACAGACTTTCCAGTTCCTGAGCATATTGATCAAACCAGGGAGATTTTCGATAGGCGCTATTGATTCCCCGCCAATGAATCTTCTGCCATGGGTCAGAATAGGAAACCTGCACATCCTTGAATTTTTGCTTTTTATCCCTTCCCCCAACCAAGGGAATGCTTAGCAGGAGGGGTCCATTAGCCCCAATCAATTGTGTGCGGTTTGGGTGAAGTGCTTTTTGATAGGCTTCATCTGGTAAATAAAATACATTTGTTTGATGCATTAAAGTTGAAAACAACTCAATACTCCCAAAATATTGCAAATCAATTAATTTGCTTCTTTTTTCCTTTTTTATTTCTCCTCGTTCATCCATAGTTCTAAAACACTCCTTTAAATGAAAATTTTGGACGTTAAAATATACTATTAATTAGAACTTAAACTTATTTAATTAGTTGTATAACAAATATTAATGTAAAAAAATGATAACTACAACTTTTTGCTCAACATTTGTCCGTTCATTTTATTAAAAGCGCTAATTATTTTAGTGCAAATTTAAGGTTTGCATTTTTGATTAAGCATGAATTCTCATTTCATTATCCTATTTTGCGTTTGATGAAACCAATTTTTTATAAACTCTTTTTAGGGATGTTACTCCTGAGTCTTGCCACAGTTTCGTGTAACAGTTTCAAGACACCAGAGTACAAGGAATTCAGAAACCTTAGCTTTGGGGGTTTGGGGTTTTCAGAATCGATTATTAAAATGGAACTGGTTTACACAAACCCTAACCGATTCGGTTTCCAGGTAAAAAGGACAGAAGTTGATGTGTATGTTGATGATGTGTATTTAGGAAGAGCCGTAAGTGACAGCTTAATTAAAGTTGACAGAAAGTCAGACTTTGTAATTCCAATGACCATTAAAACTGATACCAAGAACCTTGTTAAAAACTCCTGGTCGGCCCTACTAAATAAAACGGTTTTGATCAGAGCAACCGGAACGATTACTGCAGGGGTTGCAGGCATATTTAAAACCATACCTCTTACTTATGAAGGGCGTCATGAAACAAGTATTTTCTTACCAATACCCTGAGTGATCTAAAAGGATGTTCATTTTCCGATTCAATTAAATGCATAAAAAAAAGCCCGGATATCATCTGAGCTTTTCTGCCTACATCTTTTTTACTATTTATTGTTTTTTAGGCGGTCCCCCACCGTCAGATACTCTCTTGCAGCAAATGGGGAGTCGTTTGTATTGTTCTACAGTTGCAGTTACGTCATCTGCATCAAAACCAAGATTAGCTATTGAGGTTTTGATATTTTCAATATTTGTACGATCGCTCAGGTAGGTTATGGTTGTTATTTTTTTACGGATATCTACCACCACTTTAGCTATACCCTCTTCAACCCGCATGAATTTTTCAATCATGTCTTTACATTCAATACATTGGGCCTGGGGTGTTTTTATTTGGATAATAATTGGTTTCTTATACTGCGAAAACCCTGAAATGGCTGTTAAAAGCAGGAATGCGGTAAGAATTGTTTTCATATTCAAGAGAAATTTCATTAAAATTATCCATTTACCAGCCATTGGGCCGGATCGGCAGACCATTTTAACAAAACTTCTTGCTCTGAGGCCTCTACAATATGCTTTTCAATAGCCAATTGAATGAGTGTTTGGTAATTTGTAAGCGAACGATACTCAACTCCTGCTTTTTGAAATGCTTCATTAGCAATTTCAAACCCATAATGAAAGATCGATACCATCCCTATCACTTCAACCCCGGCTTTACGCAGCACTTCCACCACTTCAAGGCTGCTTTTCCCGGTTGAAATCAAATCTTCTATCACAACTACCTTTTGACCCGGCTCATAAAAGCCTTCTATCTGGTTACCTAAGCCATGTTCTTTGGGCTTGGGACGAACATAGATATAAGGCAGCTTCAACTGATCAGCAGCCATGGCTCCCCAGGCGATGCCGGCAGTAGCAACTCCGGCCAGTAACTCAGCATTTGCGAACTGATCAAAGATAACATTACACATTTCACTCTTAATGAACTCCCTCACATGCGGAAAGGATAAAACTTTACGGTTATCGCAGTAAATCGGGCTCTTCCATCCACTGGCCCAGGTAAAGGGTTCTTTTACATTTAAACGGATGGCCTTAACTTGTAACAACTTTTCTGCTACGGCTTGTTCGTTGGTCATGCGGCGAAGGTAGGAAAAGAGCCGAAAGTTGTTAGTCGTTAGTCTTTAGTAAAAAAAGCAATAGGCGATGGGTGAATAAGGAATACGGAATTAGGAATTAGGGATTAGACAACAAGCACCAGGCAATAAAAAATTGGAAATAGTGAAAGCAATGAAAGAGAAAATCTGCAATAAGTAAATCACAAACCTTCAACCTTTAACCTTTAATCTTTAATCTTCTTATGTATATTAAAATTTACTTTGGTGATAAACCTGTTTTTCTTTGTAATGAAATAGATGAAACCATTCATGAATACATGCATCATCCCGATGCTGTTTTTGTTGATGAAATTACCGGGCCTGCGATTAAATCCCTATTACATGAAATTGTAAAAGAAGAATTTCATGCAGGGATTTTATGGAACGAAGACCTGAATAAACTAAAGAAAGCTTTTTTTAAACATTTCAAACCTGTAACAGCAGCAGGCGGATTAGTTGAAAATGAAAAGGGAGAAGTATTACTGATTTTCAGAAAAGGGAAATGGGATCTTCCGAAAGGCAAATTAGATAAAGGAGAAACGATTGAACAATGTGCAGTTCGTGAAGTGGAAGAAGAAACCGGTTTGAAAGATATCGTATTGAAAAAATTAATAACCATTACCTATCATACGTATGATGAATTTGGAAAACACATTCTCAAAGATTCACACTGGTATAACATGAACGTGAATGGTAAGCAAACGATTGTTCCGCAAACTAAAGAGGGTATTACTGAAATCAGATGGGTGAAGAAAAAAGATTTAAAGGATTACTTTAAAAATATTTTCCCTTCTGTAAAAGATGTACTCGAACTAAACTGATTGCTTCTTTAATATCGCAACTGTTAACCTGCTCACACAAACTAATTTCTCCCTTTCATCATAAATTTTAATGTCCCACACATGTGTGCTGTTGCCGATATGCAATGGTTTTACAATGCCTGTTACCAAACCTTCTCTTACAGAACGAATATGATTCGCATTGATCTCAATCCCAACACAAATAAATTTTTCAGGATCAATGATCTTTGCCGATGCAACACTCCCAATGGTTTCAGCCAATACACAACTGGCACCACCATGTAATAATCCATAGTGTTGTATGGTACGATGATCTACAGGCATCGTTGCTTTTATATAATCAGTACCAACTTCAGTAAAAGAAATGCCAAGATGTTCACTCATGGTAGTTTCACCAAGTCCTTTAAAATCGGTGTGTGAAAAATCTTTTTTAAACCAAATTACATTCACTGGGAAAAATTGAAATTGAACAAATTTGAAAATTATTTTGTCACCGTTTTATTAACAGCATCCGGTAAGAAGGCAGATGCATCACCTCCATTACGGATAACATCACGAACAAGCGTTGAAGCCACAGAAGTATATTGCGGTAAACAAGTAAGAAAAATAGTTTCAATATCATGATCCAGGCTGCGGTTCATGTCAGCAATGGCTTTTTCATATTCAAAATCATTGACGTACCGGATACCACGCAAAATGAATTTAGCATTTACTTTTTTACAGCAATCAACAGTTAATCCATCGTACACAACCGGGTTTACCCTTGGTTCATCTTTGAATATTTGATTGATCCATTCAATTCGTTGTTCTTCGCTGAACATAGGTACTTTGCTGGCATTGCGGCCAATACCGATAAATACTTTGTCAAACAGATCCAGGGAGCGGTAAATGATATCTAAATGGCCAACAGTAATCGGGTCAAATGTTCCGGGGAATAGACAAATGCGTTGCATGCAATTGATTTAGATGCCGAATATCGAATGAATGATTGATAAAAACAAATAAGCCAGAGTAATTTACCCTGGCTTATTGTATTTCGATGATTGGAGCAATCGCCTATTATTAATTTAAACTCCTGAAATCTACAGGCACCAATTTACTTACCCCCGCTTCCTGCATAGTAACACCATAAATAACATCCACGGCTCCCATGGTCATTTTGTTATGTGTAACAATAATGAATTGTGAATTGGCGCTGAACTGGCGGATCATATTGGTGAACTTTCCTACGTTGGCATCATCCAATGGTGCATCCACTTCATCCAGAATACAGAATGGGGCAGGTTTGATGAGATAAATAGCAAACAACATCGCTGTTGCTGTTAATGTCTTTTCTCCACCACTCAACTGTGATATGCTGCTGGGTCGTTTACCTTTTGGTTTGGCAATAATATCAATAGCGGTTTCAGCAAGATTATCAGGATTCTCCAAAATCAAATCTGCTGTATCTTCTTCTGTAAACAATGCTTTAAATACTTTCTGGAAATTTTCACGCACTGCATTAAAGGTTTCAAGAAAACGCTGGTTGGCGGTTGCTTCCACTTCCTGGATGGTTTGCAACAACGATTCTTTGGCGGTTACCAGGTCATTCTTTTGCTCCAGTATAAATTCATAACGTTTACGCATTTCTTCAAATGCTTCAATAGCAGTTGGATTTATTTCACCCAGGTTTTCCAAACGTTTTTTTATGCGGTCAACTTTGGCCTGCAATTCTTCCAATGGATCCTCTCCTGTTCTTGCTTCTTCAATAATTTCTTCCAGATTTACTTTAAACTCAACCATTAAACGTTCTTTCGTTCCGCTTAACTGCAATTTTAAATCGGTGAGTTTATCTTTTATTTCACTTAATAAATGATCAACTTGTTCTTTTTCTTTTTGCTTATGACGAAGTTCACTTTCTTTTTCGCTCAGTACATTCCGCAGGTTGTAATAAAATTGATCAGCTTCATTCAACTTCCGTTCTTCGCTTTCTTTGTTTTGCAGCAGGCTTACTAAAATATCCTGTGCTTCCAGCAACATTACTTCACTTTCACTGATTTGGTTTAATGCTTCTTCTAACGCCGTTGAGTTCGTGGTAATCTGTAGCTGCAGATCATTCAACTGATTTTGTTTAAAGTCAAATTCCTGTTTCAAAGAAGTTACCTTGCTTTGCTGACGGGTAACGTTGAGATTATATTCGTTATAAGATTGATTGGCTTCATTATAAGTTTGCTCTGCAACAGTAAATTCCTGTTCAATGATTTCTAAACGTCCGGCCAGTTCATTTAACTGTGTATTGTATTTATCTAATTCTTCCCTGTGTATTTGCTGGCTTTCATGGATATCTTGCTGCTGTTGCTCCAGGTCTTCCAAACGACTTACAGCATTGGTTTCCATTCCACGCAGGTTCTCCATTCGGTTATCAATGCCATACACATGATTGACCAATTGATTAATGGCCCCTTCTGTTTCCTTGATAGCGTTTTCTTTCAGTTGATCATTAAAACCAATTACTTCGTTATGACGCATCTGGATCGTATGCTTCAAGTCAAGCACTACGGTTTCCTGTACAAGAATTTCTTCGTGTAAACGTTCCAGGTTTTTTGCACGACCTAGTTTCTTTCCTTCAAACAAACCAACACTACCACCGCTTAAAGAATACTTTCCTTTATAAAACTTCCCCTCTTTTTCCAATACTACTCCATCAAAATCATCCGGTAAATTATTTTCATCCTCTGCAATAACCACCTGACCCAATAAATAATGAATGAGCGATTGATACTTTGCTTCCACCTCTACCACATGCAAAGCATGGATCGTTCCTGCAGGAACATCATTCAACACAGATTGCCCGTTGAATTTATCCAGCATAAAAAAGTTAGCCTTCCCTTTCTGGTTCTGGTGCAATAATTGAACAGCGCTCAACGCATCGCCCATATTCCCAACTACATAATAGTTAAGATATTGCTCCAGCAAATTTTCAATAGCTGTGCGAAATTCTTCTTTACAATATATGATGTCGCTTAATAATGGTGCTTCTACTTTCCATTGCTCATTGTTGTGGAGGAACTTTACACTTTCAGGATAACCTTCCATGGTATCAACCAAACTCTTCAACAGGTCATGCTCATTCTTTTTTGAATCAAGCTTTCGGTTTTCATCTGCCAGTTGGTTGCGTAAACCTTCCAAAGCAGATTGTGTTTGCAATATCTGATCTTTTGTAAACGCATGTTCTTCCTGCAGGTGTTGCAACTCTTCCCTGCAATTATTCAGTTCATATTCTTTCTGTTGTTTTTCTTCTTCTGATTGCTGCAGTTGTTGTTTGCGGTTTGTTTGTTCTTCCTTAAGTTGAAAGATGGTACGCTGCAGGTTCTGGATAGTTGTTTCACCAACAGCCACATTCTTTTCGGCCTCAAACTGGTTGCGCTGGATGGCTTGATTTTCTTTTCTTAATTCATCAATACCACTTCTTTTTTCATCAAACACTTTACGTTTTTCTTCCACTGCACTACGCAAGCCGTCTAACTGCAAAGTCAGTTCATTCAGCCGTTGATCTTCTTCTGTAATTTGTTGTTGTGTAAACTGAATGCTCTCTTCAATGCCTTTTAATTGTCCGCCTGCTTTTTGTAAAAAGTCATTGAGGCTCGTTTCTTTTTCTTTGAGATAATGTAACCGCTGTTGTGCTAAATTTTTATCGTTCTCTTTGGTACGCAAATGCTGAAGCATGTCATTAAAAGCATGCTGCATGGTTTGTAACTCTCTTTCTTTTTCAATAAAACCAACTTTTTCCTGTTCAATGGCAGCTTCTTCTGTTGCAATCTTTGCTTCCAGCTCTACTTTTTTATTTACTTCAGCTTCGTGCTGTTCATTTAAAGTTTTCCAAGTAATGTTGAAACCCTCTAATGCAGCTTTAGCAAGCTCAATACTTACTTCACGATAATCTTTTTTGATCTCGTAATACTTTTCAGCCTTCTTTGCCTGGTTCTCTAAGGTTTTTAACTGGTTGTTGATCTCAAATAAAAGATCTTCTATACGGGCAATGTCCTGTTCTGTAGCGTCTAATTTATTTTTTGCTTCTTTCTTTCTTGTTTTGTAGATGGTAATACCGGCTGCTTGTTCCAGCATTCTTCTCCGGCTGTTGTCCTTGTCTTTAATGATATCATCTACCATTCCTAATTCAATGATAGCGTAACTGTCGGTACTGATACCTGTATCAAGGAACAGATTCTGAATGTCTTTCAGGCGGCATTGCACATCATTCAACCGGTATTCACTCTCGCCGCTTTTGTAATACTTACGGGTTACAGTAACAGTGCTGAATTCAGTAGGTAAGAGGTTACGGGTATTCTCAAAAGTTAAACTTACTTCGGCCAAACCGGAAGCACTGCGTGTGCGGGAACCATTAAAAACGAGGCTTTCGAGGTTTTCACTACGCAAATGGCTGATCTTTTGCTCACCTATTACCCAGCGGATGCTGTCAATGATATTACTTTTTCCGCAACCATTGGGGCCAATGATGCCGGTTACACCTTCATCAAAACTAACTATAGTTTTATCGGCAAAACTTTTAAACCCTTTGATTTCTAGACTCTTTAATCGCACTCTTGTATGGTTTAGGAAAGCGACAAATATAGGAGATTAGGGCTGTATTAATTTTTAGCCATTTTTTATCTTATCAACACATTTAGCTTTGTTTTCAACAAGAGTAAGGTTTTG
>JBKJNM010000102.1:0-25896 GCA_046593655.1 Lacibacter sp.
GCAGGTGAACTGGTTAAAGAAATTGATTATTACTTCAGCGCCTTTGATGAAATCATTAATAAGTACAATATTGAAAAGATTAAAACCATTGGCGACAGTTATATGTGTGTGGCTGGATTACCTACGTTAAGCACCACGCATGCACATGATATGATTGAAGCAGCAATAGAAATTCTGCAGTTTATTAACGAAACAAAAGCTGTACGGGGAAAAACAGGAGAACGTTTTTTTGATATCAGGATCGGGATCAATACAGGCGCTGTTATTGCAGGAGTAGTTGGTTCAAAGAAATTTGCCTATGACATCTGGGGCGATGCAGTGAATGTTGCAGCAAGGCTTCAACAAAATTCAAACCCAGGCTATATCAATGTTTCACAATCAACCTATGAAGCAACAACAGCAGCATTTCATTTTACAGCAAGAGGTAAAATTGCAATTAAGAACAGAGGTGAGGTGGACATGTATTTTGCTGAGCGGCTTAAATAGGTGAGGATGAGACTGCAATAGATTTTTCATTTTGTATCCTCAGTCTTTGGCAAAGAATTTTAATAAAACCCCTTGCAATTTCGGGTCTTGCTTCCAGCAACTCATAAAAAGGATCCTGATCAATTTTAAAGAGGAAACAATCGGTATGACAGGTGGCAGAAGCAGATCTGGATTCTGAATCAAGTAAAGACAACTCGCCAAACACTTCCTTTTCTTTTAAAATAGCCAATGTAGTATTTGCTTTATGAATTTTTACTTCGCCCTTATAAATAATATACATCGAATCACCGATTTCTTCTTCTTTAAAAATCACTGTGCCCAGCTCGTATTCTATTTCTTCCATCAGTGGTGCAAGTTCCGAGAGGATGGTTTCGGGGGTTTCACTAAACAGGTTAAGCGATTTCAATATCAACACTTTTTCGAACATCAAAAGTTTATCAGCGGATGAGTTCATTTTATTTTCTTTAATGTACTGCGTAAGCTGCGGTTTCACGCAAAAGAATATTTTCCGATTGAAGGTACTTCTGAATCAGACTTTTTTCAATTTTAATATGATCCTTTTTACTGGCATGTAACGAACAGGCCTTGGTCCAGTGATTAAAATTATCTTTTTCTTCTTCTAACACCCTTGTTACTACTGTTACGATACTGCTAAATACCGAGGCTGGCATTACTTTTTTTAATAAGGAACAACGATAAGCAATATCTGATTCTTCAAAGATGGTATTGAATGTAGAGGCGTATTCTTTTTTAATTGTTACTTCTATTAACTCCAATGCATTAGCGGCAGCTTCTTTTTTATTGAGTTGTAATGCCTTCCTGATTTTATCAACCTGTTCTTTCTCCGAATAAAATGAAAACAGGTTGAGCAATGTTTCTCTCAATTCAAGCAATTCATAATGCAGGGAATTATACAAAACGCCTTTCGCTTCATGCGACGCATGTAGGCGGTTGAGCATAAACAATACTTCAACTGCACGGATCAGGTAATCATGTGTAACCCGGTCAACAGTAGGGATGCTTTTTTCATCCGTATGAAAATTTGATCTGTTGAGCGCTTTAATAATGCTGTTGTTTTCTCCAGGAAGCCAAGATAGTAAATTCAATAATAGCTGTTGTGCCTCTGGCCCGGCAATTCTTCCACATGCCATAATTAAACTTTGCTGTTGTTTTTTATTGATTTGTTGATTTAGCAACAATTGAGAAATGCCGGTAAGACTTTTATTTCCCGCATTGATGAAAGCTTCTGTAACTTCTTTTTCATTTGTTGTGAAACGTTGTGTGAGTTGTTTGAATGATTCAGGATACAATCCTTTTCCAACTACATGAATGGCGGCTTTTTGAACCTTGGTATCCTCGTCATCTAATAGTTGTAATAAATTTTTTTCAAACAAAGGGTCAGCTATTTCACTGATGATTGCTATAGCATTCAACCGTTTCTCTCTGTCTGCGGAATTGGATAACTGCAGAAACAAGTCAACTGCCGGTTTTGTTTCTTCTTCGGTGTTGCTGTGTTTAATTATACTAATGATGGCTGCCTGTTGTAATAAAGGATCATCGGAAGAAAGGTATCCAGACACAAGATTGTAATTAAATGCAAGTGCTGCATGAACACTCATTGCTTTTGCACGAATAGTGGAGTTTGTGCTGTTATTGATGAGTTCCTCCACATCCGGAACTGTTGCGTGCATTTGTTTTTGTTGAATGCTTTCTAATGCAGCAAGGCAAACATTCGGTGAGGGGTGCTTTAATGCAGCAGCAATTAATTGTTCATTGGTACTATCCTTTCTTTGTTCCAGCATTTTAAGCAGGTATAATACTTCAAGCTCCGTTCCGTTATTAATCTTTTCTGCTATTTTTTCCAATGTTCCTTTTTCATACAAATTGAATTCTTCTTTTGTAAAATAGCGGCTGCTGATTGTTTGTATCAATACTTTCAGGTAATGCTTTTGAATAAGAAAAACATAAGCTGCCCATACAACAGAAACAATTATCAACACATAACATAAGAGCTCGAGTTGATAAATATTAAGTTTATAAAGGGTAAAAAGAAGAAGACCGATGCCCAAATAAGCAAAAGGATCCATAATGCCTTTTACAATATTATGTGCCCTCAACCGCTCAGGTGCAGAAAGCGGTTGTAAAATGGTTAGTAATACCGGGGAATTGATGGAAGCTCTTAATGCATCAACTAATATGGCTGCAGATCCGAATACATATAAAATAAGTTTGCTGCCCGGATTAAAGGTTACAATCATTAAAACAATTATGTTAAAGAGTAAAAGCGCAACAGGGGTAATTAATAAAGCATTCCTGTTTCCAATTCCGGCAACAATTCTGCCGGTAAATCCAAGTTTTAATATCCATGCCACTAATCTTGAGGCACCCATGAAAGCGGCTGTAAAAGTAGCAAAGGATAGATCTGACTTGTAGCTATCCGATTCTTTTATTTCTGCATAAAAAGCATATTCAATTAATACAAATCCTGTAAAGGCAAGCATAGACAACACAGCAGTTGTCATGATCAATTTATTTCCACTGAAATTTCGAAGTAAGGCAGAGAGTCCTGCTGTATGATGCTGTTTTATTTTATGTGATGGCCGGGTGATATTTTCAAATTCTCCCGTTTTAAAAATGCCTTGTATATACAATAAGGACATAAGCATGCCAACAAATCCTGCTAATAAAAGATTTTGTGTTCCGATATAGGGCACAAGCAACAATGCAAGGGTATAGCCAAGAAATTTCGCCGGTATATCACCGGAACTGATTATACCAAAGAGCCGCTTACTTTGCCGCACATCATAGAGTTGTGCAGCTAACCCCCAGAACTCAAGATTATTAATGAGGTATAATACATTGAACCATGCAAGCATTATATAATAGAACCAACCCGAAGCAAACGAAAATTCAAAAATCCAAAATAAAAACATACTCGTGGCCATGATAAACGTCATAACAAGACTCAGTTTATGCACGCTGAGTTGATGCTCTAATTTATTGCACACATAGCCGGTAATCCATAACAAACCTGCAGAAATCATAAAGACATAAGCCAGTTCTGAAATAGGAAAACGATCAAGAAACTGCGACAAAGCCGATGTAAAGAATAAAGCAATTCCCGCCCCCTGGAAAAATTGTAATAAAAAAAGCCGCCGAACCAATGGCCATTCAACCGGATGAATGTTCAATAGATTCAGCAATTTTATCGGGTGGCTCATGTATTTTTTTTATGTGAATGATGTAACTGGTAATTTTTCAAACGCTCTTCAATGGTTTGTTTTTTTACAGGTGAGCGGAGTTGCCGGGAGGATCTGGTAAAATATTCATGAGAGCTTAAAAAATCAAGTTGAAGTTTTTCAAAAGCTGCTTTGTCTTCTATAATTCCGTAAACAATAAATTCTGTTTCCAGTAAACTGCTGAGCTTGTTAAAATCAGTTCTTCCGAGATAATCAAGATCAGCATCGGCCAGAATTTGTTCAAACAAAGTCGTTGGCTGTTGAGGTATTTTTGTTGCCATGATCATTCCGCATACCCTGTCAATTTCTGTTGTTGTAAAACCCAATGGGGGTAGCTCTTCCCTTGCCTTCTTGCAACTTTCTACTTCATGTCCTTTATATATAACGAGAAAACCTGTATCATGATACAGTGCTGCAACCTTTATCAGCAAAAGATCCTTTGTTGAAGTGATCCCTTCCCTTATAGCGATTGCCATCGACTGTTCAATTACATCCATGGTATGGTGAACACTGTGGTAAGTTAATAGTTCAGAGAGCCCGACTTTCAGATCAGACAGAACCCGATCAAATAAATGCTGAACCGTTTGTTCTTTCATAAAAGAATTTACGCTTTAAAGTACAAACTCAAAACCACAAAACAATAGTGAATGTTGAATGAGACTAAAAATCATAAAAAGAAAATGAGGATACCCGAAATAAAAAGGGGCCCTTTGTAAACGACAAAAGGCCAGTAGAAAAGCATGAGAAAAGCTGTAGTAGGAGTGATCGAAAGCCGACGCTTTGTTCGGCACCGGGACCGCAAGCGTCTCGGCCTCCACGTTAGTTGCTGTAGGGGGAGGGATCGAACCTCCACGGAGCAGTTAGTTGTAGCACAAAGTTCAGTGGTCGACCCTGGTCGAGTGGTTATTGCTAACCAAACGGCTCTATGCTATATTTATCCTGTAATCTCCACCCCCGAGACAAGAGGGCATGTCTGCCTAATATTTCATCACCCCACAGTATATTGCTCAAAGAACATTTATAATGCAATATTAAGATAAACAACCTATTCGTTGCAAATTATCAAAGAAATATTTTAAAACTTTCGATTAATTCTAAATATTTGTCACTAATATTGAATAAATATTAAAATTAGAATTAAAAATGGCAGGCAAATTGAATCTTGACAAACTGGATCTACAGATTATTTCTGAAATGATGGAAGACGCCCAGATCTCTTATGCAGATCTTGGGAAAAAGCTTTTTGTTTCCGGCGGTACTATTCATGTACGCATAAAAAAACTTCAGGAGCATCGCATAGTGAAAGGTACAAAACTCAATGTTGATTTAAAAACATTAGGCTATGATATTACTGCCTTTGTTGGCATTTATCTTGAAAAAAGTTCTTTATACGATACAGTTGCCAAAGATCTTAAGAAAATTCCGGAGATCGTTCGGCTAAATTATACAACCGGTAACTATAGTATGTTTATTGAAGTTGTTTGCAAAGACATTACCCAACTGCGTTATGTTTTGCATGATGCGTTGCAGAAAATAAAAGGAATTGAGCGAACAGAAACATTTATTTCGCTTGATGAAAGTTTTAACCGGAATGTTCAGGTTGTACAAAATGAGCCCTGATTTATTTCACGTAACTGGAAAAAAACTATTGTATTTTAGCCGCCTTTATACATCTGCTTATGATGAATTTAGATATTGTATTTGAAGTAATCCGCCAACGCTGGAAACAATGTGTCATCATTGTTTTACTTGCAACAGTTACAGCTGCTGCCATTCTTTTAATTCAAAAGCCTTATTTCAGAAGCTCAGCCATTTTTACTGCGGCCAACCCTAATTTGGGTGATCGTGCAAATATTTATCGTACTGAATTCTGGGAGCAGTATTTCTATTATGGTGGCGAGTTTGATAATGACCGTTTAATGGCGATAGCCCGATCAGAAGAAATGTGTCGTTTTATGGTTGACAGCTTTAATCTCTTAAAACATTATAAAATCAAAGCAGGGGGTGAAAGATCCCTATACAATGCAAATGAAGAATACAAAGAAAATGTTCGTATTCATAAAAATGAATTCGGGCATGTAAAAATTAATGTGTGGGATACAGATAAAAACCTGGCAGCAGCTATTGCTAATACGATCGTTAAACGAGTGAATGAAAAAAGCGTTGTAGCCGTAAATAATATGAAGATTGAAATTTTGCAAAAGCTGCGAAATGATTTCAATGCACAAAAGGATTCATTGGTGCAGGTTGAAAAAATATTACAGGAAAAGGCTGATGCATTTGCCAGTGCAAGGAAAAAAGATTTGATCGACCAACTTAATGAAAAAGAAAAACTAATTCAGCAATTCAACACGAGTATAAATAATGTAAGCGCCTTGTTTGTAATTGAAGATGCGTTACCCGCTTTAAAAAAAGATAAACCAAAGATTGTTGCCGGGATTCTCATGGTTGCATTACTCTCCTTTATTTTTTCTGTTTTATTGCTGCTGCTAATTGAATGGAGTGCCCGTATGAAATCAAAGTAATATGCAGCAGCTTTTAATAAAACAAGAACTGTTCAAGTGGTGGGTACCTTCACTGGCATCTGTTTTCTTTTTTGTTGCGGGAATAATGATGGAAGAAAAACTCTTATTGATTTTTCCTTTTCTTATTCTTGCCATCCTTTTTTTTAGCACCGATATCAGGAAACTTTATTTTGCATTACTGTTTTTTATTCCACTTTCAACGGAGTTTTCTGTAACCGATACACTTTCAACTGATTTGCCTGATGAACCAATGATGCTTTTATTGTCGGGTTCATTGATCGTAATGATGTTGCTGCAACCATCCGTTTTTCCCAGGCAAATTAAAAAAAGTAGTTTGTTTTTATTGGTTATTATCCAATTGATATGGATGTTTATAACAGTTTTATTTTCCTACGAAACCTTTTTAAGTATCAAGTACGTCCTTGCAAAAATATGGTTTCTAACAGCATTTGTTTTTGGAGGATTGATTTTTCTGAAAACAAAAGATGATTTATTACTGGCATCAAAACTGTTGATTGCCGCCATGCTGATAACTGTTGTGATCAGTTTGATCAAACATGCTTCGTATGGGTTTTCATTTGAATCAATCAATTTAACGGTAACTCCTTTTTTCAGAAATCATGTAAATTATGCAGCCTTGTTGGTTTGTTTGCTGCCCATACTTTTTGTATGGCATCAATTTTCAACTGGCAGAATAAAATTATTAGTGGTTGTTTGTATACTTATTTTCCTCACGGCTTTGTTTTTTGCCTATTCAAGAGGAGCATGGCTTTGTTTAATATCAGGTCTTTTTACATGGATAGCCATTCGAAAAAAGTTTTTGCTTTCATTGTTACTTGCAACAGCACTCGTTATCATAATTAGTCTTTTCTGGTTGATTCAAAATGATCATTATTTAAAATTTGCACCCGATTTTAATACCACCACACAACATACCAATATTGGTGAGCATCTTGAAGCGACTTATACATTAAAGGATATGTCAACCATGGAGCGCTTTTATCGGTGGATAGCAGGGTTGAGAATGGTAAATGAGGAATTACTTAAAGGTTACGGACCGAATACATTTAGTTTACACTATAAAGAATATACGGTTGCAGCATTTAAAACATGGGTCAGTAGTAACGAGGAGAAATCCTCGGTGCATAATTATTTTCTGCTGGTGGCAATTGAACAGGGAATTCCGGGTTTATTAATACTCTGTTTTTTGTTATATACGATGTTTCGTATTTCAATTAAAAGTTATCATACATTAAAAGAACCCTTTGACAAGGCATTAGCGTTGTTATGCGGAGTGGTACTTAGTATGATTCTTACGTTGAACCTTCTTAGTGATCTTATTGAAACAGATAAAATAGGAAGTATATTTTTCATTGTACTTGGATTACTTATTCATCTGCAGGTAAAAATGAATAACCTGCAGAAAGCAGCCATAACTGCATTATAAAGAACCACCCTGTACAAAACGGGATGTAATAAACAATTCTTTCGGTTCAGTATTTCCAATCACGCACTCCATCATACGTTCAAAAGCAAGTTTGCCAAGTTTATATCCACTTGTTTCAATGTAGGTTATTTCAGGATAATAGAGTTTAGGATACAGGCCATCACTTAAAGCAATTACACCGGTATCTTCCGGTAATTGAAGTTTCATTTTCTGAATAGTTTTCATTACACCCGTTAATATTTCATCACTCATACAAAAGATAGCATCAGGTTTTTGTTTTGGCTGAAAATAATGTTCTGTTTTTTCTTCAGCCTGCAAACTGTTGCTGGCATATTCAATAATAAGATTCACTTGTTTAAATTGCTGCATATACCCGCTAAAAGCATAGAGCCGTCTTTTTGTAATGGAAAGTTGACCATTTCCAAAAATGGCAAGTATATTTTTTTTCCCTTTATCAATTAATGTTTCTGCTGCAAGTACAGCAGCGTCTTTATCGGCCAGGCAAATTTTATTAAACGAAACATCTTCGGGTACTTTATCAAAAAAGATGACCGGGATATCTGCATCTTTCATTTTTTTAAAAGGAATTATATCTGTTGTTTCCTGTGAAATACAGGCAAACACACCACTTACCCTGTTCTGGCGATAAAGTTTCAGGTTTTCAACCTCCACCTCCGGGTTATCTCCACTTTGCAGAATCATTAATGAATAACCGGATTTCTTCGCCTCTTCTTCAACTGCTGAAATAAATGAATCGTAAAAATTATTGTTAATGGAAGGAATCATTACTCCAAATACTTTTGTGTTTTTACTGCGCAGGTTAACAGCCATAGCATTGGGCTCATATTCCAGCGTTTGAGCCAGCTCCATTACTTTTTGTTTTGTAGAAATCGAAATATCAGGATGATTTTTCAGGGCACGTGAAACCGTAGATATACTGATTTCCAATACCTGGGCTATTTTTTTAAGGGTTGTATTGGCCATATTTTGTGGAGCAAAGTAATTTATTTTTCCCCTGCAATTATTTCCGCAATCGATTGCGTAAAATCAAACCTAAACATATGATCTTTTATTGACTTAGAGTACTGAAACTTACTATAAATTCACAGTAATTTAACAGCAGAACGATTGCTATTGCCAGATAGGTAAGGATTGGAATAAAAAAATACTCTAAAACTTGCATTAATATCTTGGTTCTCATCCATCTTCTGCTGAGTAAACAACCCTCAACAATTTAAAACTACTGATTATGATTTTGAAGAAACTTGCTAGAGTTGTTCTCACTATGCTCAGCCTGTTTGCAATAGCGAATATTTCGCTGGCACAAACAAAAACAGTTACAGGTAAGGTAACCGATTCCAAAGGGGATCCTGTTCCTTCGGCTACTGTAACTGCAAAAGGCACAAAAACCTCCACCACATCGGGTAGTGATGGTTCATTCCGTATTACTGTCCCCACCGGATCGAACACACTTGTTATTTCCTCTGTTGGTTTTACAACAATGGAAGTCAGCATTTCCGGAAAAGATGATGTGAGTGTATCACTTGAAACTCAAAATGCTGCTTTAAATGAAGTGGTGGTTATTGGTTATGGTACCAGAAAGGTTAAAGATCTAACCGGATCTGTAGCTAACATAACGCCCAAAGATTTCAACAAAGGACAGATTGGTACTCCAGACCAATTAATCCAGGGACGTACACCTGGTGTTTTGGTTACTCCTGCGAGCGGTGAACCCGGCTCAGCAGCTACAATTAATATTAGAGGTACTGCTTCAATAAGAGGTAACCAGGAGCCATTATATGTGGTTGATGGTGTACCTATTGCAAGTGGCGGAACACTTGGAAGCGCAAGTGGGGTTGAGGGAAGTTCTACTCCCCGCAATCCTTTAATGTTTTTAAACCCCAATGATATTGAAAGTATCACCATTTTAAAAGATGCATCTGCTGCAGCCATTTATGGTTCAAGAGGTGCTAATGGTGTAGTGTTGATTACAACCAAAGCTGGCAGAGGCGGTAAGAAGGGAGCATTTACTTTCGGTGCAAATACAAGCATTTCAACAACTGCAAACAGGTATGATCTTATGAGCCCGCAGGATTTCCTGATTGCTGCTAAAAAAGCAAATATTGATGGTGGATCTAACCCGACTGATGCTGCTGCTGCTGTTGTTTTATTAGATAAAGGAGCAAGTACTGATTGGCAGGATAAAATCTTCAGAACAGCTATTTCACAAAACTATAATTTAGGTTGGGGTTTTAATACCAAAGGAACCAATATGCGCTTAAGCGGTTCTTACGATGATCAGCAGGGGATCGTTAGAAACAGTAGTTTAAAACGTTTAACTGCACGTGCAAACATTACCCAAAAATTTTTGAAGGATAAATTGAAATTTGAATTAGCTACAACGTATTCGAATACAAAGAATGAGTATCCTCCATTGAGTAATAATGCAGGATTCCAGGGTAGTTTGCTTGGTGCTGCATTGCAATTTAACCCTACATACCCTGTTTTAAATGCAAATGGTTCTTTTTTCCAGCCAGGTGATCAAAGAAACCCTTCACAGATGCTTGCTTATTTTGATGACAAGGACAGGGTAAACAGATTCTTAACCAGCATTTCAGGTAGTTACCTCATAACAAAAGGCCTCACTTACAAAGTTTTGTTTGGTTATGATAAAATAAATTCTGAAAGAATAGCTTTTGCTGATCCAAGACTTGGTACAGGCGCTTATGGTGGAACAACTGTTCTTGGTGTTCCTAACGGACCTAGTATAAAAGATTACGGCAATTCAATTCAGGGTAATGGACGTACATCAAAACAGAAATTAGATGTAACATCAACATTAGTTGAACATTATCTTACCTACGATAAGGATTTTGGAAATCACAACTTTAATATAGTAGGTGGTTATTCTTATCAGAATTTTGTTTCTGAATATTCTCAGAAAGTAGGATACGGGTTAGCTACACCGGTTGTAAGTCCCACCGACGTTTTTGTGAAAGACTTTGATAAGTTTAAAAACTATGTTGATTTTTTCCCGGGATATGATAAGAATGAATTACAATCTTTCTTTGGCCGTGTAAACTATTCCTTTAATGATAAGTATTTTCTTACAGCAACTGTAAGGGCAGATGGTTCTTCTAAATTTGGTACCAATAATAAGTATGGTGTATTTCCTGCCTTTGCTGCTAAATGGAAAATGATTAGCGAAGAGTTTGCTAAGAATAGTCTTGGAAAATGGTTCAGCGAATTCAGCTTAAGAGCCAACTATGGCGTATTGGGTAGCCAGGATGGATTACCATCATATGGTAACGTAGATAAGCAATTCAAATATAAGGATGCCGCAGGCGTTGATCAGGTAGCCCGCACTCAAACAGGAAATCCTGATTTAAAATGGGAAGAGGCAGCAACAACTGGTGTTGGAGTTGATATCACTACATTAGATAGCAGGTTAACTCTTACAGTTGACTATTTCTACACCAAAAGAACAAACCTTCTTTTTAATGCTCCTACACCCGGTGGATTTGCAGCGCAATCAAACTGGTTTATTAACCTGGATGGTTATGTTGTTAACAGAGGTTGGGAATTCAGTGTAGGTTATAAAGTAATTAAGACCAGGAAATTCAGCTGGGATGTTAATTATAACATGACTTTTGTAAAGAATGAATTAAGAGACTTACCTGTAGCTGTAATTACAGGTGAAGTAAATGGCCAGGGATTATCAGGCGCTTATGCACAAACTTTTGCTAATGGCGAACCATTATTTACGTGGTCAATGCCCGTTTACCAGGGATTTGATGGAAATGGAAATGCCCGTTATGCAAAAGGTGCCCAGAACCAACTTGTTGGAACTGCTATACCTGACTTCTATGCCGGATTAACCAATAATTTTACATTGGGTAACTGGAGTTTAAGCATTTTTGCAAATGCTGTTACAGGCTTCAAAGTTTATAATAATACAGCGAATGCTCTTTTCCTGAAAGGTAGTTTGCGCAATGGCAGAAATGTAACGAATGAAGCAGGCAAGAGCGCTGAAAATCCTTTCAACCCCGGTAGTGTTTCTACCCGTTTTCTTGAAAAAGGTGATTTTATCAGGTTATCAAATATTAGCCTTAGTTATGCGTTTAATTTAGAGAGCAAAATAATTAAATCACTTTCAGTATTCGCATCTGGTCAAAACCTTGCATTATTTACAAAATACAGTGGTTTAGATCCTGAAGTAAATGTTGATAAGCAAATTGGTGGTGTACCATCACGTGGATTTGATTATACAAACTATCCAAGACCAAGAGTTGTAACTGTAGGTATAAACCTTGGATTCTAATTTTTTAAAAAATAAATTGATAATAATGAAAACAATTATGAAAGGTTATGTTGCAGTTATAGCAATTGCTTTTGCTTTGTTTACGGTGTCATCCTGTACGAAGCTTGAGCCAGAGCTGGGGGGAAATGAATCTATTGCGCCGCCTCAGAAAGATGGGACTCCAACCCCACCTTCCATTGCATCTGTATATGGACAGCTTAACCAATTGGTAGGCCAATACGGTTATCAGGCTATGCAAGAACACTCAACTGATGAATTAATGGGACCAACACGTGGAACTGACTGGGATGATTTTGGCACATGGCGCCGTTTACATCTGCATACATGGGCTGGTGATCATAACCAGATTAATGATACCTGGAATGGTTTAAACGGAGCATTATATCAAACAACACTTGCAGCAGAGTTATTAACTGGTGCAGCACAAGCCGAAGGTAAATTCCTTCGTTCATTTTTCCGCTTCCTGGTTATTGATACATATGGCCAGATGCAGGAAAGACCTGCTACTGCCGGTAATTCAACCGTTCCAAATGTTTTGCCACGTGCTACTGCAGTTGACTTAATTATTACAGAGCTGGAATCAGTGGTGGCTGCTTTACCTGCCTATAGTGGTACAAACCGGCAACTTGCTACAAAAGAAGCTGCATGGGCTTTACTTGCCAAGTTGTATTTGAATAAAGCTGTTTATAAGCAGGACCCAACTAAACCTGCCGGACCCTATACATTTGCGGCAGCGGATATGGCTAAAGTAATACAGTATTGTAATAGTATTGCGGCTAATCCTTTGTTACAAGTTGATGATAATTACTGGGATAATTTCAAGTGGGATAACGGAACCGGTTCTTCTGAAAACATCTTTGTTAGAAAAAACAGCGATGGTATTAATGTTGTATGGGCAACGAATATGGGAGGCCACTATAACCAAACGCCTTCAGGCTGGAATGGTTTTACAACACTTTCTGATTTTTATGACAGTTTTGAAAGTGGTGATATCCGGAGAGGTTCTTTAATAGCCGGTTATTCTGATAAAACAGGAATTCCCGCTGGGTTTGTAGTTGGACCTGTAAGGGGGCCAGTTGATCCAACTGACCCAACTGGCAAAACAAAAGGGAAAATTGGTGATCCCATCGGTCCTCTTTTTGACAGAAGTTTCAATCCTTTAGTTTTTACAAGAAATGTGAGCATATTTTTTAATGGAGAAGCCAGTGGTATCCGTACCAATAAGTTCCCATTGGATCCTGCTAAAATTAATGATGGTGGTTGGGGCAGCTCCAACGATTTTGTTTTCTTCCGCTTTTCAGATGTGCGTTTAATGAAAGCTGAAGCTATTTTTAGAGGTGGAACTGATGCAGAAACTCCGTTGAGTATAGTAAATGGTATTAGAACTAAAAGAGGTACTTCCTTGTTAGGATCAGTTTCGCTTACGAATTTGTTAGCAGAACGTGGTCGTGAATTGTATCTTGAAGGTTGGAGAAGAACCGATATGATTCGTTTTGGTGTATTCAATAACCCTGTTCAGGAACGTCCGGAGGCTTCTGAAGGTTTTAAAGTGGTTTACCCTATTCCAAACAAAGCTCTTTCATCAAACCCAAATCTGAAACAAAATTTCGGTTATTAGTTTTATCATAATCAATAGGGAGGGGGTCGCTAACTTTGGCGACCCTTTTTTTCATTTAAACAACTTTCTATGGTTGCAGATAACTTAATTTACGTCCGCAATTATTTTTTATTATTGAAACAGTGGAGTTGAGATTTATGAAAAGGATTATTTCGCTTTGGGGGATGCTTATCGTATTGTTATTTTCCTGCAATAAAAAAAACAGCAACACTTTATTTTCTTTACAAACCGATACGGGTATTGACTTTAAGAATATCCTTACTGAAGGAGAAGAGTTTAATGTATTCAGGTATCGGAATTTTTTTAACGGCGGCGGGGTAGCTATTGGAGATTTAAATAATGACGGCCTCCCTGAAATTTTTTTTACAGCCAACCAGGAAAATAACCAACTGTATTTAAATAAAGGAAATTTTCAATTCGATGATATTTCAGTACAGGCGGGTTTTACTGAAAAAAAACAATGGAGCACAGGGGTTGTACTGGCAGATATCAATGCGGATGGATGGCTTGATATTTATGTTTGCAATGCGGGCAATATGTTTGATTCTTCGTTAAGAAAAAATCAACTCTTCATCAATAATCATAACCTCACTTTTACAGAGCGTGCAAAAGAATATGGGTTAGATAACAACGGGTACACTACTCAATCTTCATTTTTTGATTATGACCTGGATGGTGATCTGGATTGTTTTATGGTGAACAATAGTCCCATTCCTGTTAACACATTGAATTATGCCAGCATGCGTGACCTGCCGGCACAAAACTGGAACGTTGCTGAATTTTTAAAAGGAGGAGGCGATCATCTGTACCGGAATGATAACGGATTTTTTACAGAAGTAACCAAACAGGCAGGTATTCATGGAAGCCTTATCAGTTTAGGATTAGGCGTAACTGTTGGAGATATCAATCAAGACGGCTACCTGGATATCTATGTGTCGAATGATTTTTTTGAACGGGATTATTTATACATGAATCAAAAAAATGGAACATTCATTGATGAGTTGGAATTACGCATGCAACATGTCAGTCTATCTTCAATGGGTGCCGATATGCAGGACATTAATAATGATGGCTTCCCTGATATATTTACAACTGATATGCTTCCCGGTGATGATTACAGGTTAAAAAGAAACTCTTCCTTTGAGAACTATGACGTATTTACACTTAAGCAAAAGCAGGGGTTTTATAATCAGTTTACACAAAATGCATTACAGGTTAACAATGGAAGCGGAACATTTTCCGAAACAGCATTTTACAGTGGCGTTGCTGCAAGCGACTGGAGTTGGGGAGCACTTTTATTTGATGCAGATAATGATGGCTTTACTGATATCTATGTATGTAACGGTATTTATTATGATGTAACAGATCAGGATTTTATTGATTTTTTTGCGAATGAAGTTGCCCAGCAGGAAGTAATGAAAGGCAAAAAAAAGGATGTGAGTAATATCATCAGTAAAATGCCATCCAACCCAATACCCAATAAAGCATATAAAAATTTAGGAGGTCTTCGTTTTAAAGATGCTGGCAGCGACTGGGGGTTTGAGCAACCTTCTTTTTCAAATGGTGCTGCTTATGCTGATTTGGATAATGACGGCGACCTTGACCTCATTGTAAATAATGTAAATGAACAGGCAATGGTTTATAAGAACAATAGCCGGGAGTTCAATAAGAATAACTATATAGCAGTAAACTTAAAATACAAATCTCCTAATACGTTTGCAATAGGAAGTACAATTAAAGTATACCAGGGCAATCAAATCTTTAGCCGTGAAATCATTCCAAGCCGTGGTTTTCAATCTTCAGTTGAATATAAACAAACGATTGGTTTGGGTAAGCTCGAAGCTGATTCTATGACGATCACCTGGCCCGACAGGTCTGTTACTTCAATCAACAAGCCTGCAATCAATAAACTTCATCAGCTTGATTTTACAACCAGTCCAAACAAATTATCAATTCAACAAAGCACAATCGGTCAACAATTATTGGAACAAGTGCCAAACAGTTTTGATCAACATATGGAAGATGATTATGTAGATTTTTATAACGAACGGAATATTCCATTCATGCTCTCAAGGCAAGGACCTAAAGCTGCAACCGGAGATGTAAATACTGATGGCTTGATGGATATATATATTGGTGGGGCAAACCAACAACCCGGGCAATTATATTTACAAACGGCCGGCGGCTTCGTTAAAAAAGACATTGCCGATTTTAAAACTTTTTCTTTCAACGACATTACAGTTGCTTTCTTTTTTGATTGTGATAAAGATGGCGACTTAGACTTGTTTGCAGGCGGTGGTGGAAATTTTGCTTCTGAGAGTTCAGAAAGTTTTCAAAACCTGCTTTATATAAACGATGGCAAAGCAAACTTTACGCTCAAACGTGGAGCATTACCTGTTATCAATACCAATTGCGGTTCTGCAACTCCACTTGACTATGATGACGATGGCAACATTGATTTGTTTATCGGCAGCAGGAGTGTGCCGCAAAACTATGGAGAAACTCCCCGAAGTTTTTTGTTGCACAATGATGGACAAGGAAACTTTAAAGATGTTACAAACACGGTTGCTCCTGCACTAAGTACTTTGGGCATGGTCACTTCCTCAGCATTTGCTGATGTGAATGGAGATGGGAAAAAAGAGTTGATCATTACAGGCGACTGGATGTATCCTCATATTTTCTCCGTTCAGACAAAGAAAATAAAAGAAATGAAAACAGGAATGGAGAACCTGTTTGGCTGGTGGCAATCATTAGCAGTAGCTGATGTTGATGGAGATGGAGACCAGGATTTAATATTGGGAAACATAGGTGAAAATTTTTATTTACAAACGGATAGCATTAATCCAGTTAAAATATGGATGAATGATTTTGATGAGAACGGAATTGCAGATAAGATCATTTCTAAAACAGTTGCTGGAAAAGACGTACCTGTTTTTACAAAGAGGGAAGTTACCGACCAGATACCTTCCTTGAAAAAACTAAATCTTAAGCACCAGGACTATGCATCTAAAACAGTTCAGCAACTGTTAGGGAAAGAAATCAAAAATACAAAAGTAAAAAAAGTAAATTATGCCGCTTCATGTATTGCATATAATGATGGTAAAGGATATTTTACTGTTAAAAAACTTCCCTGGGCAGTTCAGCTTTCTTCTGTTAATGCAATGCAGTTAACGGATATAAACAAGGATGGCTTTGCAGATTTAATTATTGCAGGAAATATATTTGATCTCTTACCTCAATTCTGCCGGGTAGATGCAAGTCCCGGTTATGTGTTGATGAATGACAAAAAAGGAAATTTTCTTCCGCAGCCTGAAATAAAAACAGGACTTCATCTCCGGGGTCAAACAAGAGATATCATTTCATTTGATTACAGGAAGCAGCCCCACCTGCTGTTTTTAGAAAACAATTCTTTACCGGTGATGTATAAAATAAACAGCAAATAAAACCGGCAGCATACAAGATGAAACAAATGCTAATAACATCGTACAGCAGAATAAAAGGCATCTCTATACTTACAGCATTATTGCTGTTCCTTTCATCCTGCTCGCAAAACAATACAATACAATCCCCTTTTTTTACAACCCTCAATAGTAAACAAACAGGAATTGATTTCACCAACCTGATGAAGCCAACACCTCAATTCAACCTGTTCTCTTACATGTATTATTACAATGGTGCAGGCGTGGGGGCAGGAGATTTTAATAATGATGGTTTGATTGATCTTTTTTTCACAGCCAATCAAGGCGATAATAAATTATTCGTGAATAAAGGGCAGTTGAAATTTGACGATATAACAGCAGCAGCAAACATTCCGCAGGATAGCGGATGGAGCACCGGGGTATCGGTAGTAGATATAAATAATGACGGGTTGCTGGATATTTATGTTTGTAAAGTGGGCCATTATAAAACACTCACCAGTAAAAATCAATTACTGATTTGTAAAGGAATCAACCAACAGGGAATTCCTTTTTACAAAGATGAAGCAGCGGATTATGGATTGGATTTTTCCGGGTTCAGTACACAAGCCGTTTTTTTTGATTATGATGGAGATGCTGATCTGGATATGTTCCTGCTCAATCATTCAGTTAATCATGACGGCAATTATGCAGCAAGAAAAAATTTTGAAAACACATTTGATTCTTTGGCAGGACAGAAATTTTACAGGAACGAACTGTTAAATGATGCTACAGGCAAAACGATTGGCCGCTTTACAGAGGTCACAAGACAAGTAGGAATCAATGGAAATAAAATTGGTTACGGGCTTGGTGTTGCAGTTGCAGATATTAACCTGGATGGATGGCCAGATTTTTATGTAGGGAATGATTTTCATGAAAATGATTATCTCTATATCAATCAAAAGAACGGAACGTTTACTGAAGAAACTACGAGCAGGTTGATGCATACCAGCCAGTTTAGCATGGGTGTGGATGTGGCGGACATCAACAACGACGCTTATCCCGACATTATATCCATGGATATGCTGCCTTATGATCCGTATATGCTGCGCAGATCATTGGCAGAAGATGACTACAGCATCTTTCAGCAAAAAATTTCTTATGGTTATAATTATCAGTATGCACGGAATAACCTGCAGATAAACAGGAGAAATGGAATGTTCAGTGAAACCGGACAATATTCCGGTGTGTTTGCAACCGATTGGAGTTGGGCTGCACTCTGGATGGATTTTGATAATGATGGGAGTAAAGATTTGTTTGTTTCTAACGGTATTCCTAAACGAATGAACGATATCGATTACATCAACTTTGTATCAAATGAAGAGCTGCAGGAAAAACTGAGGAATAACAGTCTTGCAGATAAAGACATGGCGCTGGTGAACAAATTTCCTGAAATAAAAATACCGAATCATTTTTTTAGAAATACTGGCAATCTCAATTTTAAAAATATAACGGATAGTGTTGAAAACAATACATCCACTTTTTCGAATGGTTCTATATATGCTGATCTTGATAATGATGGTGACCTTGATATTGTGGTAAATAATATCAATGATCCTGTTGTTGTATATGCGAATCATGCAAACGACAAAAAGGGGAAAACTTATGCGTCCATTCAATTAAAGGGCTCAGAAAATAACATCAATGCAATTGGCGCAAAAATTATTTTGTTTTGCAACAATGGAGTCAGGACATATGAAAATACAGCCGTACATGGTTTTCAATCAAGTATGATACTACCCATTCATCTTGGATTAGATCAAACAAAAATAGACTCTGCATTCCTGGTATGGCCCGATAACTCGTTTCAATCAATTGAGATCAAGCCAAATCAGCAAAGCTCTTTTTCCTATGTACAAGGCCTTCCAACATTTAATTATGCCTTGCTTACAACTTATCATCAAACACAAGTTGCTCCATTAGAAGATATTACTGCAACTACAGGATTATTATACCGTCATTTTGAGAACCCGTTTAATGAATTCAACAGGGAGCCCTTAATCCCACATATGACTTCAACAGAAGGACCGGCATTGGCTGTTGCAGATATTAATCATGATGGGTTAGAGGATGTGTTTGTGGGAGCTTCAAAAACATTTCATAATGCTGTGTACCTGCAAACTACCGATGGAAAGTTTGCAAAACTTCTTCAACCTGATATGCTGAAAGACAGCATGTGGGAAAATGTTGATGCCGTTTGGGTTGATGTAAATAATGATACGCATGTAGATCTAGTAATTGCAAGTGGGGGCAACGAATATTATGGAAACGATATGCATCTTCTGCCGCTTTTATATCTCAATAATGGAAAAGGAAATTTAACAAGAAAGAACGATGCGTTTGCTGATATCTATACAACCCAAAGTGTTGTAGTAACACATGATTTTAATGGCGATGGTTTTGTTGATTTGTTTATTGGCAGCAAAACTGAACCATGGGCTTATGGACAAATACCCAGATCCTTCCTATTACAAAATGATGGAACAGGAAAATTTACAGATGTTACTAAAACCTATTCAAATGAATTGGTACAACCTGGCATGGTTACCTATGCACAATGGTTTGATATCAATAACGACAACAAAAAAGATTTGATTCTTTGTTATGAATGGGGAGGGATTGATGCTTTTTTAAGCAATCAAAACAAACTGACTAAAAAGGAATTGACCGATAAAAAGGGTTGGTGGAATTTTGTCTTGCCATGTGATATTGATTATGATGGAGACATTGATTTCATTGCTGGTAATTTTGGATTGAACAGCCGCTTAAAAGCTTCAGATAAAGAACCTGTGTCTTTATATTATAACGACTTTGATGACAATGGCAGGAAAGAGCAAATCATTTCCTATTATTTGAAAGGAGAAGAAATCCCTTTTGCAACCAAACAGGATTTGGAAAAACAACTCCCCGGGTTAAAGAAAAAATTTTTGTATGCAGAAGATTTTGCCAAATCGTCTTTGTTAACATTATTCGGAGCTGCTAAAATGAAGAATGCCGAGAAGCTAACTGCAAATTATTTTTCAAATGCTGTACTGGTGAATAACGGAAACATGCAGTTTGAAGCAAAGGCTCTTCCTTTTGAAGCACAACTTTCTACGTTCAGAAATGCTGTAGTGGTAGATGCAAACAAGGATGCATTACCTGATGTATTCATGCTGGGCAACTATTATGATAACAACGTAGAAATAGGCAGACAGGACGCCGACTTCGGAACAATGCTTATCAACAGAGGTAATGGTCAGTTTCAATATCAAGCCATCAACGGTATGGCCATAAAAGGCCAGGTACGAAAAATTAAACCAATAAAAATCAAACAGCAACATGCATTTGTGCTAACAAAGAATAATGATAGCCTGGTGGTTGTAAGATTTAAGTAAAACGTTTTAGTAAAAAACAGGATAATATAATCTTGTCACCCATTTTGAAGTATCAGTTTCAAGCAGCCGGTTGGTGACCAACGATTGAAAAGGAATTGCCGGCGAAGTTTTTTTATAATCTTTCACATAGTTTGTAAACTCTTGCTCAGCTATTGTAACGGAAGCAACACCTCCTTTTACTTCAGCCATTAAAATACTCCCCATCATCATTCTTTTTAACAGAAACTTCCCTTCTGAAGGTATTTCAGTTTTTAGCGGAATAGCTGCCATTGCTTGATATGCGGTTGTACTTTCCTCGTACACATGCAGCATCGGGAAGTCTTTTTCTTCAACCCCTTTACCATGTGTATAGTCTTTCAGGAGCTGTATCATTGAATAAATTTCTTTTGTAGTTGGGTAGTGGTCAAATGTTTTTTTAACTGAAACCATCGATGTTTCAACTTGTTTCAGTTTTTCAACCTTGAAACCATAAATGTTTTCGGGTTGATTAAAATAATTGCCGATTTCATTTACAAAAAGTTTAATAGTGCTTTTTTGTTTTTGTACCTGCAAATATTCAGCAACCCGCTTGAAAGGGTTTGCAGAAAGTGTAATTGCAGAAGTCCATTGAAGCGTGGTAGAATCAATGCTGTAGTTCAAAAACTGGAGAAAGCCTTTTGTTGAATCTTCGTTGTGAATAATAGTTGCTTCAATTCCATTCAAAAGAATTTTGTCGAATCTGTATTGGATATTCTGATAGCTATAAAATTGATCATCTTTTTTATCACCCGGTAACCAGCGTTGCCATTTATCTTTTTGACTAACATACCTGTTAGCGCCATCTACTGTGCAATTGACATTAATACCATAGATGAAAGACTGTTGTGTGGGGATAAAGAAGTAAACAGTACCCAGTAATATTAACAGGAGCAAGGAAAAAATAAGCAAGCCACGTTTCATGTAAGCAAGAGGTTTAAAAATATTCAATTTCTCAGGTTAAACAGCAGCTATTCCTGATGGTTTGCAATGTAAATCTTTTCAACTTTTCTCAACAGAATTGTTTTGGAAGTCAGTGAGGTTGTTCAATAAATCAATCATTCTTTATATTACAGAATCAATTATACATTGCAATCGTTTGCAACCATTTTTTTTGCTGTTTCCTTAAGAAATCAATTGAGCTATAGTAGCTATCTTTAAGCTAATTAATTTAACGATTGCCATGAAACAGATTTTTATATTTTGTTCTGTATTTTTTTCACTTCACCTTACTGCACAAACGATTGATCCCTGGAAGGTCACAGCCACCAATGTTGACCCTTCTAAATATTACGGCATCACCGTTGCCAATGGAATGATTGGGGTGGTATCATCGCCGGAGCCATTCAAAGTAAAAGAAGTGGTATTGGCGGGAGCCTATGATCTCTATGGAAGGGGCCGTGTGAGCAACTTCTTAAAAAGCTTCAACTTGCTGAACATGTACCTGGAAATTGATGGCAAGCGCATGGATGCTAAGTCAGCAAAGAATATGAAACAGGAACTGGATATGCAACATGCCAGCTTTACAACTACGTTTGATTATGCTGATAAAGCAACGGTAACCTGTACCTATTATTCATTACGTCATTTGCCTTTTACAGTGCTCATGGATATTACCATCCAACCCAAACAAAATATCAGCATAACAGCAGCGAGTGTAATGGAGGCGCCTGATGCATTAAAAGATGTACAGAATTATTATAATGAAATAGACCGCCCTCATGTAACCATGAGTCTGCTTACATCCTCAGCTAAAAGCCCAACAGGTAAATTATTAATGTGCGCCAGCAATACATTTTTGTTTGAAGAAAAACATGGCAGCGAACCAAGGGTCATTCATGAAATGTGGGATAATAATATGCACCTGCTCAAGTTTACCAAACAATTAAAAGCCAGAGAAATTTATCGTTATTCTGTTGCAGGTTCATCCATTACATCAGCCCATCATGATGATCCGTTGAATGAAGCAGAACGTTTAACGATTTATGCAAAACTCGAAGGACGGGAACGCTTACTCAACTTTCATAACAAAGCATGGGATGAATTATGGAAAAGCAGGATCATTCTTGAAGCAGATGCAGCGCATACAACTCAAACAAGTCAGGATCAGCAAGACATCAACAGTATGTTGTATCATCTGTATTCTTTTACAAGAGAAGGAACAGCTTTATCTCCATCACCCATGGGTTTGAGCGGATTGGGTTATAACGGTCATGTGTTTTGGGATACAGAATTGTGGATGTATCCTGCCATGCTTGTATTAAAACCTGAACTGGCTAAGAGTATGGTGGAGTATCGCTATCAAAGACTGGAAGCAGCCAAACGAAACGCTTTCAGCAAAGGATATAAAGGCGCAATGTATCCATGGGAAAGCGCAGAAACAGGTGTGGAAGAAACACCGGTATGGGCATTGAGCGGTCCTTTTGAACATCATATCACTGCATGTGTTGCCATAGCAACATGGAATTATTATTCTGTAACACAGGATAAAGTATGGCTGAAGGAAAAAGGTTTTCCAATTCTAAGTGCTACTGCCGATTTTTGGGCAAGCCGTGTTGAACGCAACGGCAATGGCAAGTTTGATATTAAAAATGTAGTAGCTGCAGATGAGTGGGCCGAGAATGTAGATAACAATGCATTTACCAATGCAGCAGCCAAAGCCAATCTCCAGTTTGCAACTGAAGCTGCTAAGATCTTAGGTATTGCTCCCGATGCTGATTGGATGAATGTGGCCAATAATATTCCTATACTGAAATTTCCTGATGGAGTAACCAGGGAACATGCAACATATAATGGAGAAGGTATAAAACAGGCTGATGTGAATTTACTCTCCTATCCATTGAAAGAAGTGAAAGATCCTGCCAACATTAAAAAGGATTTGGAATATTATGAAAAGCGTGTTCCTAACGAAGGAACACCGGCTATGACGCAGGCAGTGTTTACCACGCTCTATGCAAGATTGGGAAATGGCGAAAAAGCGTATCATTGGTTCCAGGATGCATATGTGCCCAATCTCAATCCACCGTTCCGTGTTATTGCTGAAACAAAAGGTGGAACCAATCCATACTTTGCAACAGGTGCCGGTGGTATTTTACAAAGTGTGCTGATGGGCTTTGGCGGATTGGAAATTACATCACAGGGAATTATTCAGATAAAGACCGCATTACCCAAACAATGGAAGAGCGTAACCATTACAGGTGTTGGGGCACAGAAAAAAACCTTTGTAAACAAGCAATAGCAAGCATTGCAATCGGTTGCAGAAAAATTATTTCTTATTATAATGTGTTCAAATCCGTAGAATTATTTTAATTTCCCTCCTCAAACCAAACGACTTTTGCGGATTATTGCTTCCATATTCTTTCTTTCAATACTTCTATTCAACTGGTTCGGGTACGAATTGGTTATGAATTATGCTGATCGGCAGCAAACAGCCCAACTTGAATTACAACTGGATAATAAAGAGTATGATGCAGCCATGCTGGTTGAATTAAGAGTTCCGGTTTCCCTTCCCTATCAAACCGACTGGAAAGAATTTGAACGGGTAGATGGCGGGATTGAATTCAACGGCATGCATTATAAATATGTAGAACGTAAACTGGAAGGCGGTGAAATGATTTACAAATGCATCCCCAATAATAGTAAGAAACAATTGCTCAATGCAAGAGAAAACTTCTTCAAACTGGTGAACGATCTGCAAACACAACCATCGGGCAAAGAATCCAATACCAATCAACATCATTCATATAAAACATTCAGCTTCGATTATTGCGAAAAACTGACCAACTGGAACTTTCATGTAATGGAATTGCAGTTAACAGGTCGTTTTATACACGCCACACAAGCAGTACTTACTACAGTTATTCCTGCACCGGTACAACCACCGGATGCGTAATTGATTCTTCTGAAACTATTTTTTAAATAGTACAGGTCACTTGTTTTGCAATACTGCAAACAACTAAGTCTTCTTTTATTTTTCAATATTTTGAATTTCTGTTCATGAAATTATTCTTTTCTATTGCAGGTCTTTGCCTGCTGATTGGCTGTAAACAAACCGACGATTATAAGAAGTTTACGAATGATCCTTTACTTTATTCAAAGACAGTAAAAAAGTTGAATAATGTTGTATTGGGTAATAATTTTCCACCCATGATAGCAGCACGTAATTATGTGTATGCAAGCATTGCTGCATATGAATGTGTAGTGGCGGGTGATGCCTCTTATCAAACACTCAGCGGCCAAATCAAGCACATGCCACCGATGCCAAAACATGATACAACAAAACCGATCGATTATTCATTAGCTGCTTTATTATCGTTTACCAAAGTAGGAAATGCAGTCACCTTTCCGGAAGGAAGCATGATGGATTATTACAATGAGTTAAAAGAAAAAGCAGATTCAGCAGGTATGTCATCGGATATGCTGGAGAATACAATTTCTTTTTCTGATACCATTGTTGCCGCAATTATGAAATGGAGCAAAGGCGATAACTATGCAGCTACACGTGGTGCAGAACGTTTTACTGTGCGAGATGAAGATGGACGTTGGATGCCTACACCTCCAATGTATGCAAGCGCAATAGAACCACACTGGGGTAAAATCCGTCCAATGGTGATTGACAGTTCTTCGCAGTTTGAAATACCACGCCCACCGAAGTTTAATGTAACCGATACAAGTAGCAGCTTTTATAAAGCAATGATGGAAGTTAAAAATATTGGTGACAGTTTAACAGAAGAACAAAAACATATTGCCGATTTCTGGGACGACAACCCTTTTAAGATGAATGTAAGCGGGCATGTGATGTTTGCTACAAAGAAGTTTTCTCCTCCGGGGCATTGGTTGAATATTGTTGGCATTGCAGCCAAAGCCGCCAATGCTGATTTTAATTCTACAGTTGGTGCATATGCTATCACTTCCATTGCATTCTTTGATGCATTCATTCGTGGTTGGGAAGAAAAATACAAAAGCAATTATATTCGTCCGGAAACAGTCATCAATAAATACGTAGATCAGGAATGGCGACCTTATATACAAACGCCACCATTCCCTTCTTATGTAAGTGGTCATGCAACCAACTCTTCAGCAGCAGCAGAAACAATGACTTCATGGTTTGGCGATCAGCTTTCGTTTACCGATACGTCCTTACTGGAGTTTGGTATCAGGAGCCGTGTTATTAAATCATTCCGGGCAGCAGCAGCAGAAGCAGCGATGTCCAGATTATACGGAGGTATTCATTATCGGTTTGATAATGACGAAGGATTAAAAGCAGGAAAACAAGTAGGCGAATTGATCGTAAGCCGATTGAAGCTGCGAGTTAAGTAAGTATCGATTTTTATTTCATCAACTAAATAACCAAATAATGAAACGTTTTATATATGCAGTGTTAGTACTATTTATCTTCTCCGCTTTTTCAAAA
>JBKJNM010000039.1:0-29092 GCA_046593655.1 Lacibacter sp.
GTGTTATCATTTTTCTTACAAGAATCAACGGAAGTGCAAGAAATAAAACGCCTCTCAGAAATAAAGTTTTCATATTAATGAGTTGATGTTAAAATATTTAATGACCGCATATACGGAAACAACCAAAAGATAGATGTTGAATTCCTTTACACTTTTATTTTTACGCAAAACCACGCCAGATGAGGCAATAGTGTAAATAATGAAACGAAATGCCGGAAAGAGGCAGGTTACTCTTCCCAAACCTTCAGCCCTTCGCTGCAATTGGCGCAGATATCAATATTTTTCCGGCTGGTCATCAGTTCTTTACGGAACTGTTTGTAGTTGTCGTTGTTCCATGTTTGTTTGAAAGATTGGGTTTTTAAATTGCCCAGTTGATGCGTGGCGTCTTTATCAAAACAACAAGGCACTACCAAACCATCCCAGGTAATGACATTGGCATGCCAGAGTTTCCAGCAATGATTCTGCAGTTTATTCTTGGGTGAATAAGAACCATCTTTATTTTTTGTATAACGACTGTATTTATCTAACGACGGGATGAGTTGATTGGGATCATTTGTATAATCATATACCTGTGCAGTTTTAAACCACACATCGTCTACTCCAATTTCTTTTGCCAGTTGTTTCACCTCTTCCATCTGATGTTCATTTGGTTTTACAACCAAAAATTGAAATACAACCAATGGCGTTTTACTCTTCAGTTCTTTTTTCCACTTCACAATATTCTTTGCGCCTTCCATTACCTTATTCAGGTTTCCTCCAATACGGTATTGCTGATAAACTTTCTGTGTAGTGCCATCAATGGAAATGATCAAACGGTCTAATCCACTTTCTACCGTATGCTTTGCTTTCTCTTCCGTTAAATAATGGGCATTGGTAGAGGTGGCCGTATAAATTTTTTTCTGAGATGCATATTTTACCATCGGCAAAAACTCAGGATTTAGGTAAGGCTCGCCCTGAAAATAAAAGATGAGATACAGCAGTTCCTTATGAATATCATCAATGGTTTGTTCAAAAAAACTTTTTTTCAACATACCTGTTGGCCTTGTAAACTCTCTTAATCCACTTGGGCATTCAGGACACCGGAGATTGCAACTCGTTGTTGGCTCAAAGGAGATAGAAATGGGATAACCCCACTGAATGGGTTTGTTCAGTAAACGGCTCAACTGATAGCTGCTCCAAACCTTCCCCGCATTGACTGCACGGCGAAAGGTAAGCTTGGAAAAAAGGTTCAGAATATCAGTTCGGTGTAATTGAGCCATGACTAACAAAGATAAACTGCAAATAACAATAAAGCTGTATGCAGTTTATCTTTTTGAAAGAATACCTATCAAAGCGTAAATTCTATTTTACAAAAGGTTGCCTTTTCCAGTAAGTCAAACTCCTCCAGCACCATTCAAGCGGACCAAATCGGAAGAAACGTAACCAGATATGGCTCCAGATAATTTGAAGCAACCAGGTGGCACCTACTACATAATAAATTTCATAACGTTGCAGTTTTCCATACATGCCCAATCCAACACCATAAAAGAACAAGCCCACCAACAACGATTGCATGAGGTAATTGGTAAAAGCCATTTGCCCAACAGGACGGAGCAATGCGAAAAACCATTTAAACCAACCGGATTTATACAAGAGCATAATCAAACCAAAAATGCCAAGAGCCCTGAATGTGCGTGATATTTCATAAAACTGAAACAACACATTTTTCGTAATGTCAAACTGATTAAACTTATAATCGATTGATGGCTGCAGACGGAAGTAAGAAAGTATTAAACCTAACCCAAGGCCGCCAATAAATAATCCCCAATAGATTTTGGCTGATGCTTGCCCTGTTAAGATACCGGATTTAAAAAAAGACATGCCTAAAAACATAAAGATCAGTATATCCCAAATCCCGAAATACGTGTAAAAAAATTCTCCCTCTAAACTTCTGCCGCTTTGATATTCATAAAAACCACCGTAACTGCCTCTAACAGTCGCCAGATTTTTATTCATCTTTTTTATTTTTTCTTTATCGCTGGCTTTTTCTTTAAAGGAAGTCATGGTCCCAAGATCTTCCTTTTGCTGATCAGTAAGTTTGGTGAGGGTTGTATCAAGTTTAGCGATCGCTTCACCTTTTGCAATCATTTTGCGGTCACGGTAATAATCTACGTTATCTCTTGCTGTTTGAAAAACAAGAGCAACAACAGCCGCAATGATTAATGCTTTCGGCGTCATTCTGCGAAATGCAAAAGCAATCATACCAATACAGGCGTAATGAAATAAGATATCCCAGAACCACAAGAGCACAAATGCATTGAATAACCCAAACACCAATAACCATAACTGCCTGCGAAAAAAATAATCTGCCGGCCAAAGACCTTCGGTCTTTTTTTCCTGTCGGCTGATAAATAAAATAATGCCTGCACCAAAAAGCATAGAAAAGAGAGCCCGTTGGCTACCCTCCATAAACCAATCAATAAAATACCAGGTTTTGAAATTAGCAGTGCCCCATTCATTCAATAAGGAGGGGTCCTTATACACCGGATCGGGTAGAGCAAAGCCGGGAATATTCATCAATAAGATTCCAAGGATAGCGATTCCTCTTAAGGAATCAAGAAGTACAATACGTTCAGTTTGAGAAACAGGAGCAGCCAGTTCGGTTGTCATGTGTATGGTTTTGGTTGTGAAAAAGGAAAAAAAAGCATTGCACAGGACGAGAAAACATTAAGATAGTATTTAAAAAATAAATAAAAGATTCTGGGAAAGTATTATTATTTTTGAGTAGTTGCATAAACAACTATATGCCAAACAACCAATTTAAAAAAGGCGAGCTCTACAGCTTCATGACAGGAAAAGCCAGCACGGCTATTGCCAGGCGTTTGCAAAAGAATTTAAAACAAGCCCGTGCAGAAATAACTGTTGAGCAATGGAGTGTGCTTTATCATTTATGGAAGAATGATGGGTTAAGTCAGCAGGATTTATGTAATGCAACGTTCAGAGATAAACCTAGTATTACAAGATTGGTTGATAACCTGGAGAAGTTGAAACTGGTAAAACGTGTTGCCAGCAAAAATGACCGGCGCATCAACCAGGTTTTTTTAACTGAACAGGGCAGGAAATTAGAAGAGGAAACAATGAGTGTGGCTAACATCACATTAAATGAGGCATTGACAGGCGTACCTGCAGACCGGATTGATATCTGTAAAGAAGTATTACAGATTGTATATGATAATTTGAAATGAGTATCCGCATAACAACGGCTAAGTACATAATAAAACAATAATAAACTTTTAAATCTTTTAGTATGAGCACCGCAACCATTGCAGCAACACTTAAAGGCGGCGAGTGGCTGATTAAAACAGGCACGCCACAAGATATTTTCATTCCTGAAGATTTCAATGAAGAACAATTGATGGTAAAAGAAATGTGTGCAACATTTATTGAAACAGAAGTGTTACCAATCGTTGCCCGTTTAGATAAAATGGAAGCAGGCCTTATGCCCGGGTTAATGACAAAAGCAGGTGAACTTGGATTGCTTGGAAGCTCAACACCAGAAAAATTAGGTGGACTGGGTAAAGATTTTGTTACCTCTACCCTCATCAGTGAAGGATTGGGTGGTGGACACTCATTCTCTGTTGCTGCAGCAGCTCATTCAGGTATTGGATTACTGCCCATTTTATATTTCGGAACTCCTGAACAAAAGACAAAGTATATTCCTAAGCTTTCAACCGGCGAATGGAAAGGCGCCTACGGACTAACGGAACCGAATAGTGGCAGTGATGCACTGGGTGCTAAAACAACAGCTGTGCTAAGTGAAGATGGTAAGCATTATATCATGAATGGACAAAAGTGCTGGATCACCAATGGTGGTTTTGCCGATGTGTATACAGTTTTTGCAAAAATTGATGGAAAAGAATTTACAGGTTTTATTTTAGAACGTGGAATGGAGGGATTTACACAAGGCCCCGAAGAACACAAGATGGGCATCAAAGGATCTTCAACCGTACAATTATATTTCCAGGATTGTAAAGTACCGGTAGAAAATTTATTAGGAGAAAAAGGTAAAGGCCATATTATTGCCTTCAACATATTAAATATTGGTCGTTTGAAATTAGCAGCTGCTGCAATAGGTGGTGCAAAACGTGTAATTAATTTATCGTTACAATATGCTGTTACGAGAGAACAGTTTAAAACCCCCATCATCAACTTTGGAGCAATTCAACATAAGATTGCGGAAATAGCAACACGTATCTGGGTAAGCGAAAGTGCATTGTACAGAACATCTAAATGGATTGATGAAAAGGAACACGAACTGTTATCAGCAGGTAAACCATTTAATGAAGCCATGCTTGGAGCTGCTGAAGAATTTGCTATAGAGTGTGCCATGCTGAAAGTTGATGGAAGTGAAGTGCTGTCATTTTCAGTTGATGAAGGCGTACAGATACATGGTGGGAATGGGTTCAGCGATGAGTATGAAATTTCAAGAGCTTATCGTGACAGTCGCATTAATCGTATTTATGAAGGAACCAATGAAATCAATCGGCTCTTAACAGTTGATATGGTATTGAAACGTGCCATGAAAGGGCGTTTGGATATTATGGGTCCTGCCATGGCTGTGCAAAAAGAACTGATGAGCATTCCTGAATTTGGACATGACGACGATACTCCATTTGCAAAAGAATTTAAGACAGTTGCTAATTTTAAGAAAGCAATCATGATGACAGCAGGAGCTGCGGTGCAAAAACTGATGATGAAGATTGAACAGGAGCAGGAAGTGTTGATGAATATTGCTGATATGTCCATCCATACATTTAATGCAGAAAGTGCTTTATTACGTGCAGCAAAACTAGTTGAGCAAAAAGGCGAAGCAGCATGTGCATTCGAACTCGATGCTATGCGTACTTATTTATATGATGCAGCAGATCACATTAATAAGTTTGGCAAAGATGCCATCAATGCATTTGCTGATGGTGATGAGCAGCGTATGATGCTGCTTGGATTAAAACGTTTTACCAAGGTTGAAGCATTCAACAGCAAAGAAGCAAGAAGAAGAATTGTTGCAAGGCTGCGGAATGACGGAAAATATCCTTTATAATTTTATCCGGTGAGCCATCCGCCGCAGACGGATGACTCACCTGCATTGATTTCTTTTAAAATCCTTTGCATAAATTGCAAAGGATTTTTTATTTATACAATTCCATTATGCGGTTCTTATTTTTTCTTTTCGGTGTAACACTTGTGAGCAATATAAAAGCTCAGTCTGTATCTCTCAAGTTTGTTAGCCCGGCAAAATTTCAAAACAATGTAACAGTTGCAAGGCAGTTTATTACAGGTACTACCTGTAAAGAATGCAGCTTAACCATGAATGGAACTGAAGTAAAAGTATGGCCAACAGGCGCTTTTGCAGCAGAAGTAAATTTAAAATTGGGTGATACAAGCTATCAGCTCGTTGCTACCGACAGAAGAGGATTTGTGATCACTCAAAAAATATTCTATAGTTATGGGCTTCCTGTAAAAGAAAAAGAAGTTACAACAAACACTGTTGCTTACCTGCGTATTGAACCACAGGGCGATTTATTACTCAAACCCGGGGATCGTTTAAAGATTACGATCAAAACAATACCCGGTGCAGCAGTTAAACTTGAAAATGGGTTTGAATTGTTGGAAGTGCCGGTAAAAGATACCAACGGCATCAAAGGAATTTATAAAGGCGAGTACGTAGTAAAGTCTAAAGAAGAATTGTTTTCAGAAACAAAAAAGAACCTGAAATTAATCATTCATACAAAGGATGATCAACGGATTGAAGCAACAACCAAAAGCAGCTTTGCTTTAATGCCGGAACAGCCGCTGATTTTACAAACAAAAGGAAAGCTTCCATATCTGTTGTTGGGTCTTGGCGAAGACAGGCTGGGTGGAACCAAGATGGGTTATGTTGATTCGCTGGTAAAATTATATGCTGTAAGTAAAGTGGGCGATAAATATTGTGTGCAGCTGAGTAAAAATCGCCAGGCCCATATTGAAGAGATACATGTGAATGTTTTGCAGGACAGAAGTTTTGCACCTGCATCGCTTACCAATAGTATGCGGGTGTGGGGCGACAGTGCATTTGATTATGTATCACTCATCCTGTATGATAAACTGCCGTATCAATCCTCCCAACAAATTAATCGTTCAAGGATTATTGTAGATGTATTTGGCGCAACCTCCAACAGCAACTGGGTTACACAAATGAGTACGGTAAAAGAAATCAAGAATGTGTATTACAACCAGGTTGATGAAGATGTGTTTCGCATTACGATTGATTTAAATCATCAGCAACATTGGGGCCATACCATTTATTACAATGGAAATAATCTTGTGATCCGTGTAAAACGCCAACCACAAAAAATGGTTTTAAGTAACCTTGTTATTGGTATTGATGCAGGGCATGGTGGAACCAATAAAGGGGCGTTTGGTATAACAGGTATCATGGAAAAAGATATGACCCTGCTCATTGCAAATGAATTGCAACAAGCATTGCTAGCAGAAGGTGCAAGTGTGATCATGACCCGTTCAAAAGATACTACCTATGAGAATCATGATCGATTTTCCTTTTTTAAGGAAAAGAATCCTGATCTGTTGTTGAGCATTCATTTAAACAGCGCTGCAGATCCTATCCGCATCAAAGGAGTCAGTACCTACTATAAACATATTGGCTATCGCCCGTTAACGCAAACCATTTTATCACAAATGCTGGGCATTGGATTAAAGGAGTTTGGAAACGTAGGCAACTTCAATTTTATCCTCAACGGCTTAACTGAATTCCCCAATGTATTGGTGGAGACATTATTCATCAGCAACCCGGAAGATGAAATGAATGTACTTACTGAAGCCTATCGTAAGCAAATGGCGCAAAAAATTGTACTGGGTATAAAAGATTGGCTTGAGCTATGTAAAAAACAGTAAGGCTGTTTCCGGCGAAGCCGGCAGAATAGAGAAGAAGAAGAAAAAATAAAACAACTGCCTGTAAGTATTGTTTTGGATAGCCTTCCGATCAGGCAGGAAGTTTTTTTGTAAATTAAAATCACTGTTTGCTCATTAAAAACATCTCCTTCTCAAATGCTTTTAATATATTTTTGCGCTCCCGATAGCTATCGGAATTCGCAAAGTCTCCCGACGCTTCGGCCGGGATCTGAAGGCGGTCACTTTTAAAAATTAAAAAATGAACAAAGGACCCGTTTCACAATTTGTAGAACATCATTACCGCCATTTCAATGCAGCTGCTTTAGTGGATGCTGCTAAAGGATATGAAACACATTTGAATGAAGGCGGTAAAATGATGATCACATTGGCAGGTGCCATGAGTACGGCCGAGTTGGGATTGAGTCTGGCAGAAATGATTCGCCAGGATAAAGTGCAGATCATCAGTTGCACCGGTGCCAACCTGGAAGAAGATGTGATGAACCTTGTTGCACACAGTCATTACAAACGTGTGCCCAACTACCGTGATCTTACTCCGCAAGACGAATGGGACTTACTGGAGCATCACTACAATCGAGTAACTGATACCTGTATTCCTGAAGAGGAAGCGTTCCGTCGTTTGCAAAAACACCTGGTGAAACAATGGAACCTGGCAGAAGAAAAAGGCGAACGATATTTCCCTCATGAATTTTTATATAAAACTGTATTAAGTGGTGAGCTGGAACAGTATTATGAAATTGATCCGAAGAACAGTTGGATTGTTGCTGCAGCAGAAAAAAACATTCCCATTGTTGTGCCCGGTTGGGAAGACAGTACAACAGGAAACATCTTTGCAAGCTATGTGATCAAGAATGAATTGAAGGCAAGTACGGTAAAGAGCGGTATTGAATACATGGTGTGGCTGGCTGATTGGTATCGCCAGAACAGCAGTGGCAAAGGAGTTGGGTTTTTCCAGATCGGTGGTGGTATTGCAGGTGACTTTCCTATTTGTGTGGTGCCTATGATGTACCAGGATCTTGAATGGCATGATGTTCCTTTCTGGAGTTATTTCTGCCAGATATCTGATTCAACAACTTCTTTTGGTTCATACAGTGGTGCAGTACCTAACGAAAAAATTACATGGGGTAAACTAGATATCAATACGCCTAAGTTTATTGTGGAGAGCGATGCAACAATTGTTGCGCCATTGATCTTTGCATGGATATTAGGATGGTAATTATTTAAAAAAGTATTTCAAAAAAAAGACCCGGAATTTCCGGGGTCTTTTTTTATTATCGTTGTCCAACACTACTGAGCGGCTTATCTCTCTTCATCATTTCATTTCTGTTAGCTGCTTCCCATGCAAGAAAGAAAACCAAACGTGTTCTTTTTTCATGGAGGTCATAATTGATCTTATCAGGTGTATCTGATGGTTTATGATAATCTTTATGAATACCATCAAAGAAAAACACAATAGGTACACCTTTGGCTGCAAAGTTATAATGATCACTACGATAGTATAAACGATTAGGATCGTTGGGATCATTATATTTTCTATCGGTGATGATCTTGATATACATCTTATTGATGCTGTCAACAAAACGTGGCAGATCACTGCTCAGCTTATCATCACCTATTAAGTAAACATGATTGTTACTGTCGAGTGATTTCAGGTTATCATCCTTCCGTCCAATCATATCAATATTTATATCAAGGGATGTTTGTTCCAATGGAAACACGGGATGATTTGCATAATATTCACTGCCCCACAATCCTTTTTCCTCACCACTTACAGCCAGGAATACAATTGTGCGGCGAGGACCTTTGCCGGCTGCTTTTGCTTTTGCAAAGGCTTCAGCAATTTCCAAAACACCAACTGTACCGCTTCCATCATCATCGGCACCAGGGTTTACTTTTCCATTACTGCTGATACCGATATGATCGTAGTGAGCAGATACAATCACAAACTCATCTTTCTTGTCCGTTCCTTCCATGATGCCCAACACATTGGATGCGATGATGGATTGTGAAATTTTTTCAAAACGAATCATCAATTCGGTTGCAAATAATTTTGTTTCAAGTGTTTGATCTTTGGCTTTTGCAAAATCTGTTTTAAGTAACGCTTCTCCCATTGCTTCTGAGATGCGCACAGCAGTAGCTGATTGTCTTGCACGAAACAAAGAAAGATACATGCGGCCTGCTCTTGAAGAAGGTTGTTTGTCAATTCCAGGTTGAACAGTAAGAAGAACTGCAGGTTGGCGTTGATAAATTTTAAAAAGTTCTGTTTGGGTGTGTTGTTTCCCTGCAAGGATCACAGCCTTTCCCCTGATATCTGTTGCAGTATCGCCTTTTGCAAGATAAACCACTTCACTGATGTACAGTGTTGAACTGTTGATCCCTGTAAGTGTTGCAGTAAAGTCTTTTCCAAACTGGTATGCGATTCCATTTATGTTGATCTGTGCATCTTTTAAGGTATCTCTGTAAACAGGATAGAATTGTTCCCAGTTACCATTGTTACCGGGAGTTATTCCTATGCGTTGAAATTGTTGTTTGAGATACTCAGCCGCTCTTCGCTGTCCTTCTGTTCCTGTTTCTCTTCCTTCCATTTCGGGTGAGGCAAGAATGTAGAGATGCGTTTTTAAATCAGCAGCAGTGATGCTTTGTGCAAATTTTTCTGCTGTTTTATTTTTCTTTTGTGCTGTAGCTGATAAGGCGAGCAAACACAATACAAAGAGTACGAAATTCTTCATGATTTATTTTTAAAGGGCCGAATATAAATAAAATCCCGCCGGTGGCGGGACAGTTATATAAATGGTAACAGCGGTCGGGTTAATCTTAAGTTGTTCTGAAGAATACAGATGATCTTAAGCACATGCAATCTTTTGCACCCTTCTTTCATGGCGCCCACCCTCAAAGTCAGTGATCATAAACGTATTCACCATTTTTTCCGCATCACCTTCACGTACAAAACGGGCAGGGATACAAATGACATTGGCATTGTTGTGCGCTCTTGCAAGCTGTGCCAGTTCTTCGCCCCAGCAGATAGCTGCACGGATGCCCTGATGTTTGTTGGCGGTAATTGCTACCCCATTTGCGCTGCCACATAATAAGATGCCAAAAGAAGCCTCCTCTTTTTCAACAGCATTGGAAACAGGATGAGCAAAATCTGCATAATCAACAGAATCGGTTGAGTAAGTTCCGAAATCTTTAAATGCAATCCCTTTACCTTCCAAAAAAGAGATCAGGTCTTCTTTATATTCAAACCCGGCATGATCACAACCGATGGCGACAGGTTTGGTTAAATCAAAAGGAGAATGCATGGCAGAAAATTTATAAAATGATTGGATAGTTATTAGCTCAAAGTTATTATCATTTAACGACTATTAATCAACTCCACTCCTCATCTTCTTTCTTGATCTGCCTGCGATGGATACGCATGCTCAGGAAAATACTGAACTCATACAAACCATAGAGCGGAATAGTCACCAATGCCAGACTGAACGGATCGGTAGATGGGGTAATAATAGCTGCGAGGATAACGATGACTATAAACGCATATTTACGTATGCGACGCAGAGTAATTGGGGTTAATATGCCTACTCTTGTGAGTAACATCACCACAACAGGCAACTGGAATAATAAACCAACACCTACCGTTAAATAAATTAAATTTTCAAAGTAATCACTGATGGTTGGTTTAAATTCAACCAGCGGACTTAATGAATAGGTTGAATAAAAATTAACCATAAAGGGTGTAAGCACAAAATATCCAAACGCAACACCCATGAAAAATAACACAGAGATCCATGCAATTGCACCATTTGTTCCTTTGCGTTCTTTAGTGCTCAATGCGGGGCTTACAAATTTCCAGATTTCCCAAAACACATAAGGAAAGGCTAAAATAAAACCACCTGTAAAACCAATAGTAAAAGTTGTAAGAAACTGTTCCGTCATGGCATTGCTCTGGAACTTAATTGTAAAGTTTTCAAGACATAGCTGATCAACATGCAGCCATCGGCCAATACCACACAACCATTTATACGTAACAAAATCATTATGTGCCGGGCCCATAAAAATTTTATCTACCACATAGCTAATATTGAACAACACAATAGTTGAGCCAATGATCACTGCAATCAATGAGCGGATTACATGCCAGCGTAATTCTTCAAGATGGTCAATAAAGGTCATCTCAGCCTGCTCGCCAGTTGACTTGCCCCGTATGCGTTTAAAAATATTCCTGCGATCTGATTTTGTTTCCGCCACAATTAATGATTTCAACTGCAAATGTAACCCGAAATAGACGAGCAGAAAAAACAAGAACTCTTAAAATAAAAAGGCTGTCTCTAATGAGACAGCCTTTACGAAATCAATCAATAAAATTATTTTGTAGCCAATGCCTTATCAATCATAAAGACGAGCATGCCACGGTGTGCCCTTGTTTGCTCATTGGGCGATACCGCTGTTGCCAGCATGATCCTTAGTTTTTTCAAAGTATTATAGGCTCCGCTTTTGGAAGCATTGTCAAATCCAACTTTAGATTCAACAATGGCGATGGCACCTTTTACGAACTCACTTTGTAAGTTCTGGCGGTAGATATTCACAGCACCTCCAATATCTGCTTTAAAGATTGCACTGGTTAAATCGTTCATCACTTCAGCAACATTGTAGGTATTGCCATACAATCCACTGTTGTTGATACGACGTAAGGTTGTTGGGTGCAATAACTCTGCGAGAATATTTGTTTGAAAATTCTGCACAACAGAAGTATGCTTTGGATCTTCCGGAGCGCCAAAGAAATTAAAACCACGACGCTGAACCTGCAGGTAGGGCAATACCTGTATGTCTGCATCAAAAGCATTGGGAGCGAAAACATTCTTCGTTAAAAAGGCCATTGCTTTTTTCTGGTATTCCACCGGTGTTATGGTAAATGGTTTGTTGCCCGGGTTTTGACCAGGGAAACTTCTGTCAACCTGTACACCACCGATATAGCGGCTGATGGCATTCGCCATTTGAAAACGCTGACCATTCAATACTGCATAACGAATCTGGAGTTCCTGATATGATTTATCAGCTTTTGCATATTTGGTAACCAGTTTGCTCATAGCACTGTTTACAAATTTGTAACGGTCTTCACCGTAAGTAATCATATCATTACTCATGTCGTTGATCATGACACGGGGATCAATTCCATTACCGGGGCTGCGCATATCATCTGCATCATTACCAAACGTAAGATATGGTTCATGACTGCGGCGAAGCAATGCATTCAAACCACTTTGTTCCTGTGTTGCAGAAAATTCACGATAACCATATTCAATGGCCCATAAATCATAAGGACCCGGCTTCATGGTATAATAATCACCCTGTTTGGTTCTGTCGCTGTTGATGTTAACAGATGGGTAATCCATTACAGAACCCTGCAAACCTAATTTTTGTGTAATGGCCTTGTTGTGTACTTCTGTTGGGCTAAGCATTTGTGATGCTTTCATATTATGGTTCAAACCAAGTGTATGACCCATTTCATGTAAAATGAGGTAATACAGGAATTGTTCATGTGCCAATCTTACTTCGCCGGCAGCGCCATCTGTAGCACTGGTAGTGATTAATGTTGAACCTGCCATATATTGTTTGGCCAATTCATTTCCAATAGTACAAGTAGCCCAATGCTTGCGCATATGTGCCGGAACCATTTGCATAACATTGGATGTTTTATCACTGCCAGTAAAGCCCGCAGCATTATCTTCAGTTACATCCAAGAAAGGAGTTTCTGAACCGGAAGCCCACTCGATAGAAATATCACTTCCAAGAATTTGTCCTGTTTTAGGATTCACAAAACTTGGTCCGATGGCACCATATTGAGGATAAGGGGAAGATATCCAGCGAATCACATTATAACGGATATCAGCTGGGTCCCATGTAGCATCATCGGGCATGATCTTCATCACCACCGCATTTTTAAATCCAGCCTTTTCAAACGCTTCGTTCCAACGCTCACCGGCTGCTTTTACAATATTGCGGTATTCAACCGGAGTTGTATTTTCAACCCAGAAGGTAATTGGCTCAACAGGCTCACTTAATGCAGCAGAAGGATCTTTTTTCTTTAAGTACCAACGGTTGATCTGATCACGGTAGTTGGTGATCTCATTCGATGTAAGATCATCCACTTCTTGCGTAAAATAACCAATACGTGGGTCATCCAATCTTGGTTTGTAATCATTCACTGGTACTTCAAGAAAAGAGTGCTGCAATCTTACACGCACATATCGGGCATCTGTAATGTCTTTTCCACCCTGGTTGAAAGGCATGGGGTTGTCGTATGCCAGGTCAACAATTACATCGCTGTTGTTAGGATAGGAGCGGATATTGGCATATTTACTTTTTGTTGGATTATAACCACCTAAATTAAATACAGCACCGGGTGGAATAGTTGGAGGGAAGATTGGTTTTACCGGATCGAGTTTATCGCTCATAAATAATCCATCCACACTAATAAGATAGCCGGTTGAATCTTCAATACTGAACTTGTCAATAAAGAACACCGCTTCGGGCAAATCAGCTGCTTTACTTACTGCATTTTTTGGATCAGCATAAAAAAAAGTGTTCTCCATAGAGAACTCGATTTTATCATACTGCTTTTTCATTTTAAATACCAGGTTTGCACGGTGCATACTCTGATGCAGGAATAAGCTGGAAGGACCGGCCAATGAAAAACTCTGGTAAATAAAATCCTTGTTGAGCTGATCTTTACGAACATACATCTGCACACTACCTGTTACTGTATCCTGGTAAAGTGTAAACAGACCTGCATGTTTTTTACTTGTTTTTACTTTGTCGGCCACGCTTTGTTTAGGCGGTGCTTTTTTGGTTGAGTCAGCAGAGGGTGTTCCTGCGGGTTTGGCTTGCGCAAACGTTTCTGCTCCAAAGAGCAGGCAGGTTGCTGATAAGACTGCTACGATCTTCTTCATAATAAGAATGATTTATTTTTTGGTCTGAAAAGGTATTATAAAGTTTTCGTAAGCACAGCAAGTTTCTATAAACGGAAGAAGATAACTGTAACTGGTCATTACAATTGAAATTACCGGAGCCTTTTCATCTTAACTGTTTCAATGCGGGTATCGTTTACAGTGAGTATATCAAATTCGTAATCGTCTATTATAATCCGGTCTTTTGCTTTGGGAATGGTTTCATGATGTTCTACAATATAACCGGAAAGGGTTTCAGCATCTGTTTCTTCTTTAAATTCTAATTCATATTTTTCTGAAAGGTAATCCAGCTCCAGTCTTCCGCTGAAAATATACTCACCTTCAGCAATCAATTTTTCAACAAACTCCTCGGTATCATATTCATCCTGTATCTCACCAAAAATTTCTTCCAAAAGATCTTCCATGGTTACAATACCACTGGTGCCACCAAATTCATCTACAACCCAGGCAATGCTTTTTCGTTCTTTGGTGAATTGACTGATGAGGTCGGTGATACCCATGCTTTCCGGCACTGCAGGGATGGGCAAAAGAATTGATTTAATGTCTGAAGGTTTGCGAAACATATCTAACTGATGGGCATAGCCGAGGATATTATCAATATTTCCTTCGTATACAATGAGCTTACTCAGCTGGGTTTCAATGAATTTATTTTTTAATTCATCTATGGAAGCATTCGCTTCCACACCAATGATTTCTTTACGGGGAATTAAACACTCCCGAACTTTTACACCCGGCAAAGACAATGCATTTTCAAATAAATTTGTATTAAGATCTTGCGAGTCTTCACTGTTTTCTTTGTTTTGCTGAATAAAATGTTCCATGTCGATACGGCTGAACGCTTCTTTTTTCTCGTTCACCCTCACATCAAACAAGTACTTCAAAATCCACTCCGCAATATTTACAAACAACGAAGCAATAGGTGAAAGCAGGCTGTGAAAAAAACTGGTGGTTCGTGCAAAAAAAGAAAGAACGGCAGTGCTACGGGCACGAAAGATGGCTTTGAAAATAAACTGCACCATCATGATCACAATTGCAGTGATCAGTATTTCAATCATGATTTTCAGCCAGGAGCTCTGAATCACCAAGGGCATTTTTTTCCATAATGGCTGCAAAAAACGGGTGACCAGTAATACATACACCACAAGCGACAGGTTCACTCCAACCAGGATGGCACCAATAAAACGGCTTGGCTGTTCAATAAAACTGCTGAGGATGCGGCCACTGGTAAGCCCCTGCTTTTTTTTCAACTCTACCGAAAAACGGTTAAGTGATCCAAAGGCTGTATCGAGCCCGGCAAAAAAGCCAACCAGGAGAATACTGATGCCAATACCTGAAAGTAAATACCAGTTCATCTTTAAAAATAGTGTTTTTGTAAGGAATAGTCAATGGAAGCTTAGGTTGCAGAAAGAAATGCGGCAACAATTTCTTCGGCATGTGCACCTGCTTTTTCCAGATCGTGGTTAACAATCACTTCATCAAAAGAATGTTTAAAAGATATTTCATAAGAAGCTTTACTAACTCTTGCCTGTAAAGATTCCGCCGTTTCGGTTCCTCTTTTATGCAACCTGTTTTTTAACTCATCAATGGATGGGGGCTCAATAAAAAGTGTCAATGTTTGCCGAGGATTAAGATCCTGCACATGAATGGCACCTTTTACATCTATATCCAACACGGGTGTTTGCCCCATATCCCAGATGCGGTGCAGTTCAGTTTTTAAAGTGCCGTAATATTTTCCATCATATACCATTTCCCATTCTACAAATTCTTCGTTCTGAATTTTTTGCTGAAAATCTTCCACGCTCATAAAATGATAATCAACTCCGTCCTTTTCATAAGGTCTCATTTGCCTTGTAGCAGCAGATACAGAGAAAGTAAGCTGTGGAAATTTTTTCATCAGGTGTTTTGTAATGGAAGTTTTTCCTGCGCCCGAAGGAGCGGTGATGATGAGTATCTTGTTTGCTGAAGTCATGTGCAAAGAAAAGAAGAAAAAGTAATGTAAACGATAACTGCTTACTTACTGTTGAGGTGCTTTTTAATATTGTTGTGAAATGCTGCGATGGCTTTGGAGTGTAAAAAAGGATACAATATTTTATCCCTGAAATGAGAGCCGCTTTTATAAATGGTATGATGAGTGATATCAGTAAAGCCCTGCTTACCGGGTGTTAATTTTATCCGTTGTGTACCGAGTGATTTCCCTTTTAGCAAATAACAGGTTTCTAAATATTTTTCTTCTTCATTCACAGCAGTTATTTCATGACCCACTGCAATACGTGCAATACCTCCCAATATTTTAACACGGATGAGTACAATTTGTCCTACAGCCGCTCCTTTGTATTCATCATCTACATAAGCCAGTTTATTTTGATGGCGGCAGTATTGCAAACCAAACTTCAGCATATGGCCGCACCAGGCATGTTTGGGGTGAATATTTTTGTAAGCATCCCACACTTCCTCTATTGGTTTCTGAATTTGAAAGGTTTTAGTGTGATGATGAAATGCATCAATATCCGGATGGCTGCGTGAAAAAGATTCAAGCTCAGCAAAATCCTTTAACTGGTACAGGCTGTTTTCATGAATAAAGGAAACAACTTGTTTGTTGCGGATACGGCTGAGATCAATGTCGTGAAGGTTCTTATGCAAGCGGATGCTGTTTTAATGGCAACGAAAATAAGTTGTTTGCCTTAATTGACAAGGGATGAAGAAGCCCTGCATTGGTTTATAACTTTTGTTTGGGAACTTTTTATTTTAGGCGTGGATGGGGCTGGTGAAGGTGAAAAGCTCAGAGGGTTATGCTTTTCATTAATTTTTCTTTCACTCCTCCAAACCACTCATTTTTTAAGATGCTCAACACAATACTGTTTCTTCTGCCACCCACTTCAATAGTCATATTACTGCGGAGAATTCCTTCTTCTATACAACCAATGGCCTTCATGGCATTGATGGATGGTTGATTGTTGGCATCAGCTCTGAATTCAACACGTTCCAGTTTCCATTCTTCAAAGGCAAAGGAGAGCAATCTTAATTTACAATGCCTGTTTAAACCTGTGCGCTGAAACGCTTTGCCGTACCATGTATAGCCTAATTGAGTGCAGAGATTGTTTTGCTGTATATCATAAAACCGTGTACTTCCTGCATAGCTATTGGTTTGTTTGTCAAACACAATAAAAGGGTATTCAATACCTGCAGTTTTATTTTGTACTGCAGTTGTAATATAATTCTTCATGCCATCTTCGCCAGCCGGGCTGATCAAAGAATATTTCCACAGATCAGCTTGGTTTAATGCAAATGGGAGCAGGTGTTCAAGATCGGTAGCAAGTAATGGCCGCAATAATACCCGTTCATCTTCCAGAATAATTTTTTCCTGTGTGATGTTGTTGATCATCCTTGTACTCTTTTAATATCAGCACCTAAATTTCTCAATCGTTCGTCAATATATTGATAGCCTCTGTCGATCTGCTCAATATTTTGAATAGTACTTTTTCCTTCTGCGCTCAATGCTGCAATGAGCAGGGCCTGTCCTGCACGAATGTCGGGGCTGCTCATTGTAATGCCCCTCAGCTTTTGTTCACGTTCCAATCCAATTACTACGGCCCGGTGCGGATCGCATAAAATAATTTGGGCACCCATATCAATCAATTTATCTACAAAAAACAAACGGCTCTCAAACATTTTCTGGTGAATGAGTACACTTCCTTTTGCCTGGATGGCCGTTACCAAAACAATACTCAGCAGATCAGGTGTAAAACCAGGCCACGGGTGATCAGAGATGGTTAATACGCCACCATCAAAATAACGTTGCACTTCATATAGTTCCTGTTCAGGTATATGAATATCATCGCCGGTAATATTTAATTGAATACCAAGCTGTCGGAATTTTTCAGGAATAATTCCCAGATGTGCAACCCCTGCACCTTTAATGGTGATGTTGCTTTGTGTCATTGCAGCCAGGCCAATAAAAGAACCAACCTCAATCATGTCGGGTAATATGCGATGAGTTGTTCCATTTAAATTACTAACACCTTCAATGGTTAACAGGTTGCTGCCAATGCCATTAATTTTTGCGCCCATGCTGTTGAGCATAGCACACAATTGTTGTATATAAGGTTCGCATGCTGCATTGTAAATAGTTGTTGTGCCACTGGCCATACTTGCTGCCATTACAATATTGGCTGTTCCTGTTACCGATGGTTCATCAAGCAACATATCAAGACCTTTTAATTCATCTGTTGTTAAATGAAAAAACCCATCCTCTGCATGATAGTTGAATGCAGCACCTAATTTTTCAAAACCGATAATATGCGTATCTAATCTTCTTCTGCCAATCTTGTCGCCTCCGGGTTTAGGTATAAATGCTTTGTGAAACCTTGCAAGCAATGGCCCGGCAAGCATTACAGAGCCACGCAACTTGCCGCTTTTCTTTTTAAATGTTTCACTTTGCAGGTAATCAATATTTACATCATCGGCTTGGAATATACAGGTATCCCTTTGAGGCCGTTCAATTTTCACATTCATTTCGCCCAGCAATTCAATAAGCAGGTTCACATCAACTATATCAGGGATATTGGTGACCGTTACTTTTTCTGCAGTCAATAATATAGCGCTGATAATTTGGAGGGCTTCGTTCTTGGCGCCCTGTGGAATAATTTCGCCTTTTAATTTTTTGCCTCCTCTTACTTCAAATGAATGCATGGTTGATTTTTTTCTTGTACGAAAGTAGGGATAACAAAAATCCCCCTTGCTATTCAACAAGAGGGATACAGAAATATTTTATTGATAGCATTAATAACGCTTCTTGAATTTTCCCCCACCACCGCCACCGCTACGTGCATCTCTTCCACCACCGCCACGGTTATCTCTTCCTCCGCCACCGCCACGGTTATCTCTTCCACCACCATCGCTGCCGCCTCTCTGTTGAAAATGTTTTTTGAATTTTCCACCACCACCACGGCTGTCTCTTTCCCGGAAATCATCGCTTGGTCTGTACTGGCGAACAAAAGGACGATTGTTAAATTCAAGTTCGCCTTTCGTAATAGCGCTCAACTCAGCCTGAATGGCATCATCATGAATATTTTCTTTGTGCCAGTTGTTGTAAGAAAGTTTCATGTAATAAGCAATGGCATTTGCAAAGCCCTGTTTCTTTTCAGGATTCTCTTCTTTCAACGCCTTGTCAATAACTACCTCTATATTCTTGCCTAAATGATTGTAACGGGGATATCGTTTGGGATAGGGTAATTGATGCGGTTTTGCTTTTAATGTTTCACTGGTAGGAATAGGATAGGGGCTATCAACATCCAATTTAAAATCTGCAATTAAAAATAAATGATCCCACAACTTATGCCTGAAGTCTTCAACATTTTTTAAATGCGGGTTTAAAACCCCCATCAATTCAATGACCACATGCGCCTGTTCCTGGCGCTTTTCCCTGTCCTCGATGGTAAGGATATGATCTACCATTTTTTGGATATGCCGGCCGTATTCACGAATGGTTAAATGATTTCTTGTAGTATTATATTCCATACTCCATTCCAAATTTGTCATATACAAAGGTAAGCAAAGGGCTCATATAAATAAAGCTGCCCTTAAAAAAGGGCAGCGATGATCAGTGGTAAACAAAAAGTGTCTCGAAGGTTAATATTATTGCTTTACGATTTTTTCTGTAGAAATCTCAGAACCATCCATGATTTGAAGCAGATACATGCCATTTGTAAGCTGGTTGGTATTGATGCGGTTAAGACCGATATTCATTTTGCCATTTGCCACATTGCGCCCGTTCATATCTACCAATCTCCAATTATAAACACCTGTGCTGTTTACCGCCAGGGAGCTTCCATTAACAAGGTTTGAAAGGAGACTGTATTTTGATCCACCACCTACTTCACGTATTGAAACAATGTTTGAATAGTATTTCAGTTGTGAAGCTGTTACAACATGCAATCTGTAATAAACAGTTCCTTTTTCATAGGGTTGATAAACAAACTTGCGCAAGGTTCCACTAACTTCCTGCAGATCTGTAAAGGTTCTGCCATCAGTAGATGTTTCAAGTGTAATTGACTCAATGGGTTCATCTGCAACAATGTTCCAGTTTAAATCATGTTTATTATTGGCAACTGCACCATTTAAAGTAAGACTGTAAACAGGAAGGGTTGAGTTAGGAAGAAAGGCTCCACTCATAACATAGTTGCCCAGCATACCATAGTTGATGGCATTAGCATTGGCAATATTGGTAACTTTTAAGAAATAAGTTCCTCCATTTAAAATACTGTCAATCACAGATTGAACCGATGTTGTTGGGTTGTATGTACTAATAACGCTTCCATTACTGGCAAGTAATGCTACCTGAATATCAATATTGGATGATTGAAAACCACCAGTACCTGTTACACTGGAAGGTATGGCGTTCATTGTAAAACGACCTCTTTCAGGTAGCGTTACACGAAACATATCAATATCATTGGTGCTGTTAACAAAACCATTCACTGCATAGGTTTGTCCATTAAAAGAAACGTTTGATGATTGATTGGTTGTATTACCCACACTATCAGTTCTATAACCGAAGCCATTAGTATTACCAGCTATAATTGAAAGATCGTTTTGGCTGGAGTTGCACCCACCAACAGTAGTACCCGTGTGCCAAAGTGATAAGTTTTTTGCATAACTGTTACCCATGATAGGTGCCCAGCCTATTTCACTATTATTTGGACCGAAACCAGGATGGTATTCGTTCAATAAAGTACAGTTGGCATCGTATCTTGATTGGTGATTCAAACCAAGGGTATGTCCTGTTTCATGTGAACAGGCTTCTCCAACATTTTTGGTATTGTGTGACAATAAATTACTGAATACAAATCCGGGTACTTCCATTCCCCAACGAAAAGATTCAATGTATGCAACACCACCAGCATTTCCGTACCATGTGCTGTAGGAAGTAACGATAATACGTTGTCTTTTTGTTGAAAGAGCAGCAAAATAAACAGAGGAATCAGTTGTAATGTTCAGGTTAAAAGGCCTGAAATCTTCAGCAACCTGGTTAAAGACTGCAGTAATCTGCTCATTGGTAAAAGTTGGTGGCGTAGCGTAAAATGAAGTGCCTCCATTCCAATAAGGAGAGCTTACTGTTTGGCCATCAAAATCCAGGAAGATAACAGCAGTAGTTGCTGAGGGATAGCTGTTTAATTTTGGAACCTGGGCTGTCGCATTTAAAGCGACTGTTGCAAAAACAGCAACAAAGCATACGGTTAAAAAGAGTTTCATAGAATTGGATTTTAAAAAGGATATAGATATAAATTATAATCAGCCGGACTTTCAAACAAATCAATCTGCAATCATCATTGAAACTTGTTTTTTGGTCCATACATAATTACCGGTAACAGGATCTTTGTCGAGTATAAGCATATCGCTATGATTTTTGCTTATAATAATTCCTCTGTAAACAATTGTTTGATCAGGAAGAATAAGTCTGGATAAGGATAACACCATGCCTTCCGTTTCCGACGACTGAATAGCAATAGTTGTTAAGCCCGGCACATCATTATTAATGGAAGAAACACTTCCTTTAACAATGAGCCTTGAGCTAACGATAACTTCAACAGGTTGCTTCACCTGTAAATTCATTACATCTTGAAGAAAAGTTGGAGTTAAAGCAAATTTTTCTGAGAGACCCGCAAATAACTGCGGCTTTACATCATGCTTTGTGCGGCCTGATTCAAATTTAAGTTCCTGAGAAAATGAAAGGAAAGCTGATGTACAGAATAACAGTACAAATGTTAGCTTCATCATAGTTTACGGTTTTAGGATATAGAGATATTTGATTTCCACTTCAAATATAGAACGATGTATAATAGTATGCAATAAGTGAAAATGCTTAAAATAAATTGACCCCGCTGGAAAGCGGGGTCGTTTACCCAAAATCCACATTGTAAAACCATCAATGTATCCTGAATCTTCCCTGTTGAGAAAGAAATATTCTTAATTTATAAGACATTATAATACAACAATTTACTCTAAAATTCAGAACTTCAACCTTTCTATATTTAGCAATTACTGTTCCAAAATGCATGATCTGTTAAACTTTTTTTTTAAGGGTATAAAAAAAATCAAAAATTAAGTGAATATGCTTAATTGATGAGCCGTAAAATCCACATCATTTTAAAGGATATCAATAATTACAACAAATCATTCGTTCAATTCAATGTAAAAGTAAGTTTTAGAAAAGGTTATTACAATCGTATTTCCTTTGAATTATTGCTTGGGAAATCAACGATTTTTTATGTGCTATTTGCTTTTATTACTCAGGATAAAATTTTATATTGAACTTATTTGCTGCATCACTTTCTCATGATTATTTCACACCTACCTTTGCAGCCAGTCATAAATGAACATCGCTATTAATACAAGGGCAATGCTTCCGGGGAAAATGGAAGGTTATGGTTACTATATTGAAGAGGTATTTATAAGAGTTGCCCGCTTAAACCCAGAACAGCAGTTTTATTTTCTCTTTGATCGTGCATGTGAAATGGATTTTAGGGGCATCCCTAATATTCAAACCCTGGTGGTTAATCCGCAGGCAAGACTTCCGCTTTTATGGAAGATCTGGTACAACCTGCAAATACCAATTATATTAAAAAAAATTAAAGCCGATGTATTTGTAAGCCCCGATGGGTTTTGTTCACTGCAAACAACTGTTCCGCAATGTTTGGTCATACATGACCTTGCTTTTTTGCATCATCCGGATTTTTTGAAAAAGAGCCATTTACGTTATTATAAAAAGTACACAACAAAATTTCTTAGCAAAGCAAAAGTAATTGTTACGGTTTCTGAATTTTCAAAACAGGATATCATCAATCAGTATAAAATTGATGCATCAAAAATTCATGTAACCTATAATGCAATCAATCCTGTTTTTCGTCAATTGGATATTGATGAAAAAGAAAAGATTAAGCAACAGCATACAGATAGTTGTGAATATTTTATCTATACAGGAGCCATTCATCCAAGAAAGAACCTGATCAATTTACTCAAAGCTTTTTCTTTATTCAAGAAAAAACAAAACAGTAATATGAAACTGATGATTACCGGACGAATGGCCTGGAAAACAAATGAGTTTATAAAATTGCTGAGCAGTTTCAAATTCAGAAATGAAGTTGTGCTTACTGGCTATGTTTCAAAACAGGAATTGGCAAAGCTAACCGCATCAGCTTATGCAATGGTTTATCCATCTTATTTTGAGGGTTTTGGTGTACCCCCTTTAGAGGCATTACAATGCGGAGTACCTGCAATTGTATCCAATACAAGCGCCATGCCCGAGGTAGGAGCAGAAAGTTATTTGTACTGCGATCCACACAACTTTGAAGACATTGCAGCTAAAATGATGCTCTTGTATAAAGACGAAAGTTTAAGAAATCAATTAATTGAAAAAGGAAAACAACGGGTAACATTTTTTTCATGGGATGTTTCAGCCAAAAAAATGTGGGATTGCATACAGCTGGCTGCCGTTGCTGAATAACCTAACTTCGCAAATATTTTATTTATGCATAAAAGTAATATTACAATTGATGTTTATCTGGATGATAACAAAATGCCTGAAGCCATTAAATGGAAAGCAAGCGACAGTAATGCAGATATGGAACAACAGGCAAAAGCCATGATGGTTTCATTTTGGGATGGTGCCGATAAATCGGCTTTACGAATAGATTTATGGACCAAAGAAATGATGGTGGATGAAATGGCCGATTTTTATTACCAGTTATTAATGACAATGGCCGATACGTTTAACCGTGCCACCAACCAACAGCAACTTGCAGATGACATGAAATTGTTTGCAAAAAATTTTTTGAAGAAATTTAAAGATCTTCAACTCAAAGAAAACCAATAATACAATGAATCTTGAACAACAGATCATGGTACAAATGAAAGATGCCATGAAAGCAAAAGACGAAGCAGCATTGCGTGGGTTAAGAGCAATTAAAGCGGCTATCTTAATAGCAAAAACTGCAGAAGGTGGCGGAGCTTTTACAGCAGAAGATGAAATAAAACTGTTACAAAAATTAGTAAAACAACGAAAAGATTCATTGGAAATATTTCAACAGCAAAACAGAACAGACCTTGCAAAAAAAGAAGAAGATGAAATTGCTGTAATAGAAAAATTCCTCCCCCAACAATTAGGGGTTGATGAATTGAAAAATTTAATAGCAATAATCATTGCTGAAGTGGGTGCAACCTCTATTGCTGATATGGGGAAAGTGATGGGCGTTGCAACTAATCAACTCGCAGGAAAAGCAGATGGTAAAGCTATCAGCGCCATTGTAAAAGAACTTTTAAACAAATAAGTTGATCATTGATATAATTTTTGCGGTGTTGATGGTCATGGCCATTTTTCAAGGGTTTCAGCGTGGCCTTATCGTTGCTCTGTTTTCTATTCTTGGATTGATAGTTGGACTCGCAGCTGCATTAAAATTAAGTGCAGTTGTAGCAGGCTGGCTGGCACAATCAACAAACATAAATACAAAATGGTTGCCGGTTGCCGCATTCATAATCATCTTCTTCCTGGTTGTACTTGTTGTAAGATGGGTAGCCAAACTGATTGAAAAAGCAGTAGAATTTGCTTTTCTTGGCTGGATAAATAAAGCAGCAGGTGTTTTATTGTATATCCTTCTTTATACATTAATCTATAGTGTATTGTTATTTTTTGCTGCACAATTAAAATTATTTACACCCCAAACAATAGAAGAATCAAGAACCTATGTGCATATACAACCATGGGGACCGAAAGTGCTGGATGCAATTGGAACCGTCGTTCCCCTATTCAGCAATGTTTTTGATGAGCTACAGAAATTCTTTGAAAAGCTTGGTGGTAAACTATCTGCCTGATAGAACGAATCTGCAACTGAATTACAATTTTTCACTCAAATAAGCTATTTTAGCAAAGAACAATTTTTTGCTGCCAGTACATGAACTACGAAATTAAACAAGAAGGAAAATTCCGTTATATTGAAGAAGGGGAAGGTGAACCCCTGGTGCTCTTGCATGGTCTTTTCGGGGCTTTAAGCAATTTTAAAGACCTAATTGATTATTTCAGCAAACGCAACAGGGTTGTTGTGCCCATGCTTCCATTATTTGAACTCGATTTGTTGCACACAACAGTTGGCGGACTGGAAAAATATGTTCACAAGTTTATTGAGTTTAAAGGATATAACAATATTCATCTGTTAGGCAATTCTTTGGGCGGCCATGTAGGGTTGATACATGTATTAAAACATCCTGAACGCATTAAGTCACTCATATTAACAGGCAGTTCAGGCTTGTTTGAAAACGGAATGGGAGACACCTACCCCAAACGGGGAGATTATGAGTACATCAGAAAAAAAACAGAAGTAACATTTTATGATCCATCAGTTGCAACCAAGGAATTGGTTGATGAGGTTTATGAAATTGTTAACCAGCGAATAAAAGCAATCAAAGTAATAGCATTGGCTAAAAGTGCAATCAGAAATAATTTGGGTGATGAACTAAAGGAGATTCAAACACCCACTTTGCTCATATGGGGAAATAATGACACGATTACGCCCCCATTTGTTGGTAAAGAGTTTAACAAACTTATTCCAAATTCGGAATTACATTTAATTGATTTATGCGGGCATGCCCCCATGATGGAGCGGCCGGATGAGTTCAATGAAATATTAAATGGATTCCTTACAAAACTGAGCAGGCCCGTGCCTGTTTCATGAGGATGAAATAACATGTCAATGACATCAGCTGAACTTATAACAAATCACATACCCAGCCTTCAAACCACCGATACTGTTCGCCTGGCGCTTGACCTTATGCAGGATCATCATGTGACTGAATTACCGGTTCTGGAAAATCATAAATATATAGGTCTGGTTCATGAAGAAGAGTTAGAAGATGTTGAAGAAAATGAAACGGTTGAACGCTATCTTCAAATGGGGAATCCTGCAAAAGTTAGCCCCGTTGATTTTTTTCTTGTTCCATTGAAAATCATGCATCAGCAACAGTTGAGCTTGTTACCCGTAGTAAAAGATGATGGCGAACTGATGGGTGTTATTACAAGAGAAGAATTGCTGAATGCATCTTCACATTACAATTCTGCTTCTATACCCGGAGGTATTTTGATTTTACAAATGTCGCCTAATAGTTTTTACATTTCTGAAATAGGCCGCATTGTAGAGTCAAACAATGCAAAGATCATTCATCTTAATACCTGGACAGATACATCAACAGGTGACTTAATGGTGGCCATTAAAGTGAATAAAAGTGATATTCAGGATGTCCTTGTTTCGTTTGAACGTTATGAATATAATGTCATCCAGTATTTTGGCGAAAACCTGTCAGAAGAGGAGCTTAAAGTCAATTATGATCATCTCATGAATTACCTTAAGATTTAATAAAGCATGAACTCCGCTTGTTTACGATCATAAACGGTATATTTATTGCCCGTAAATGATAACTAAGTAAACATTCTGCCTAAGTTCCACTATATCACCCTTTTGTTTTTTGTAATAGGTGCCAATGCTACCCTGCTTGTTGCACAACCTTCTGTAACAATTGATACGGCAAAGGAAAATCTGAAAAAAATAGTGGCTCAGTTCCCTGATTCATCAGAAATGATTGTTCGTTCTGTGAGTATTATGGGCAATAAAAAAACCAAAGATTATATTGCTTTAAGGGAAGTTCCATTTAAATCAGGGACCAAGCTGCAGAGCAGTTCTTTGGTTGCTGTAATAGAGGAAGCCCGGCATAATATGTTAAACACACAATTATTTCTTGAAGTGGTACCACGTATTGCCGGTTGGGAAGGATCGCTTATTGATATTGTGTTTGATGTAAAAGAACGCTGGTATTTTTTCCCCGCACCACATTTTAAACTGGTTGATCGAAATCTTAATCAATGGATAGTAGAACAAAACAGAAGTCTTGAACGGGTGAATTATGGTTTAAAGTTCAATTGGGATAATGTGTCGGGCCGCAGAGATAAACTTAATTTTAATTTCATCAATGGGTATACAAGAGAATATTCTGTTTTTTATGAACAGCCTTATGCCGATAAGAAATTAGAAAACGGATTTTTAGCAGGTGTATATTATAAACAGTCAAGACAATTAACTTTTGCAACCGATAGTAACCGGCAGGTATTTTTTCCATCAACCAATACCGAGATCTATGAATTTGTGCGAACCACCTTCAAAATTGAAGCAGGATTTACCATCCGAAAAGGAGTAAATAACCGCCACACTTTCCGGCTCAACTATATAAGCGAAAAAATACCCGACACTGTTAACAAGATCATTGAAGCAAACTCTTTAAAAGGGTATCTGCCTTATTTTACTGATAATAAAACAACTCAACGATTTGGGGAGTTTGTCTATAATTATCAATATTTCAATGTTAATAATATTGTTTACCCGTGGAAAGGGGTTGCATTTAATGGAGCTTTTTTTCAACGTGGACTTGGCGCCAAAGGAATGAACATGTGGCAGTTTTCAGGAAAAGCCGGAAAGTTTTTTCAACTGTCCAAAAAAACATCTGCTTCAGCTGTTGGTTATTATATGATCAAAGTGCCATTTAAACAACCCATGTATAATCTTGGTGCGTTGGGTTATGGTGAATGGTTTTTGCGTGGGCTCGAATATTATGTCATTGATGGTGTACAGGCAGGAATTTTTAAAGGAACCATACGACAGGAAATTTTAAACATCAATGTGCCCACTTTTTTTATTAAAAATGAGAAGTATAAAAAAATTCCGTTTAAGATTATCATTAAAGCTTACGGCGATATGGGTGTTAGTCATCTGCCTCATTATACCAATAGCATTCTTAATAACAAACTGCTGTATACATATGGTGCCGGCATTGATGCATTAAGTTATTACGATTTTGTTGCCCGTCTTGAATATTCCTTTAACCAGTTGGGCGAAAAGGGTTTATTTTTGCACATACGCAAAGATTTTTAAACTTCCACCTATCATCAATTTTTGCAGAGGATAACCAAGCCACATTCAATAAATAAAAACGGATGAAAGTAGCTATTTACAGTCGTGTTTTTGAAACAGAACAAAAAGAAGATATTCAACGGCTATTTCACGAGCTTGAAGTAAACAACTTCAGTATTTTTATCTATAGTGGTTTTTATGAGCAAATAAGAGAGCAGGTTATTTTTATGTTTGAACCACGTCTCTTTTCTTCATCGGCAGACCTTGATAATTCTTTTGAATGCATGATCAGTTTGGGAGGCGATGGTACATTGCTTGATACAGTTATCATGGTTCGGGATAAAAAAATTCCATTATTGGGAATTAATTTCGGACGGTTAGGTTTTTTAGCAAGTATCGGCAGAGAAGCGGTTGAAACGGTTGTAGCTTCTTTAAAGAATCATACCTATGTTGAAGATGAAAGAACATTGATTCATCTCGATAGCAATACTCCCCTCTTTGGAGATACTCCATATGCATTGAACGAATTTGCAATTCATAAGATGGACACATCATCCATGATTAAAATTCATGCCTATTTGAATGGCGAATTTTTAAACAGCTATTGGGCTGATGGATTGATTGTAGCCACACCAACAGGATCAACCGGGTATTCATTAAGTTGTAACGGGCCGGTAGTATTTCCCGATTCAGGAAGTTTTGTGATAACTCCTGTAGCTCCGCATAATTTAAATGTTCGTCCTTTAGTGGTTCCCGATAATAATGTCATCTCTTTTGAAATTGAAGGCCGAACTGACAGCTTTCTGTGTACACTTGATTCAAGAAAAGAAATTGTACAAAAAAGTATTCAACTGGCGGTAAAGAAAGAAGTATTTGCAATAAGCCTCATACGCTTGAATGAGAATAATTTTTTACAAACCCTTCGCAATAAATTATCCTGGGGGCTCGACAGAAGAAATTAAATCAAGCATCTAAAAAAAAGCAGGTTAAGAACTTCAATTTACGAATTGATTCAGTGTGTATTGGAACCGATTAAAAATGGAATGTCACACATGAAAACCATGATATTTGCGTTATTAGATTTCTGAGAACAATATTATAGATGAAAAGACTGTTTTTTTTCTTACTAACCGCTTGCTTTTTCGTTGGCCCACTGTTTGTCAATGCACAATATGAGGGTTATCGTCATGAAGGTGAATTTGGTCTTCATTTTGGAGGAGCACATTATTTTGGCGACCT
>JBKJNM010000205.1:0-13717 GCA_046593655.1 Lacibacter sp.
CTGTTTTCGGTGGTATATAGCCTTCCGGTTGATCTTTTATGTTTTGTTCATCACTCATTTTATAAATGATATTCTTTCTTTAAAAAAACTATAAGTTTGTTACCAGATTTAATCAAATTTTTTTTATAACCCAGGAGAGCTAGTCTACTCGATTTCATAAAATGAACCCGTCCGGCCAAGTCTGTTAAAAGGTTTTTATCATAGGTTCTTAATGGAGGATTGCCTTTAGGTCTTGTGATAATTATGTCTTTGCTAATCATAGTTGATATTGTTTCCGGATTCAATATTTTTATGGTCAGTGAACGGTATTCATTTTGATGATTTAATTCAACGTCTTCTTGTCTTCGGATTAAATCAAACTGATTGTAATGAGTCATAATTTGTTTTGCAGCCTCATTTTTTTTAATCAGCCTAAATCCTCCGGAGTGTTGCATTTGCTCAATAGTTCTTCTATTGGAAGTTAAAACTCCTTGACGACCTGCGACTCTGCAATAATAATATAACTCTGAAGTATTATTTAAATCCGGTCTGAGTAACAACTTTATTAAAGTATCTGAAATTATATCAGATTTTTCATGAAGTTTTATATCCTCCGCAAGTATTTGCTGGTCTTGTTGTAAATCTTCTATAAGTGATTGTATGAATTGTTTTTCCCTGTCTTTTTCTATCACATGCTCCAATTGGTATTCTGCTAAAAAACCGCAGAACACTGCAAGAAATAACATTAAGAACTGGAACACGTATTCTTTCCACTTTTTGTTTTCATGTACGTGCCCGTGGTGATGTACTTCCATAATTGAATTTTCTGGTTTATTAATTAATTCCGCTTCGGCAGAAAAAGGGATAGATGAATTGTCCTCAGGTGCTGAAACAGGTATTATTGGCAAATCAGCATTCGCCATCACTTTTTCATCTTTTTCTTTTTGCCTTTTGATTTTCTTTTTTTTCATTTATTGATATTATAAACCTTACCCACATTATTTTCTACGTTTAATCCAGAGATAGATAGATAGAACCATGAATTAAGAATTCATTATCATGCATTACTTCAAATTTTCAAACGCTGCACCATGGAAGGTCTTTACATCCGCATTTCCTATTCTTGCACCGCTCTCAATATATGACCTTGGTGAAGTGATGCTAAGAACAGTGTTGTTGTTCTCACTTTTAAATGATATACCAAGGCCGGGTTGCGACCGGATGGCAAAACTTCCATCGGCTTGTTTTAATAAAGGTTCAGGTAACTCCCCAAACCATTGCATCATAAGTTGGTCTATTTCAGTATATACCCTGATTGTTCGTTTATAGGTGTTATAAGTTAGTGAAGTACTATTTCCAATCAGTTTTCTTTTTACAACATAAGTTCCGGCTAAATTCATCTTTTCTTCTATTGTTATAGGAAGATCAGCAAGTAATTTATTTAGTGTTTGTTTTACAGGCAAGGGCGAAAGCCCCAACATTTTCCTGGCTATTTGCCTGCCCATATCTCTTGCATTTTGAGAACCTGTATTTGAAAGGATAATAATAGTTATATCCTTTTCGGGATAATAATACGAAGAGTAGCTAAATCCCTCTAAAGAACCAGCATATCCATTGGCATCAAAATGCTCTTCTTTATTAAGATAGATTCCGTAACCAAAATTGCCGGAATTGTTTTTAGCAGCTTCTTCTCTGCTTGTTATCAACATAAAACTATTTTTGCTAACTATTATATCTTGTTTCAATCCTTCATAAAGTTTGTATAAATCTCCTGTAGTGCTTATCAGCCGCCGTGAAACATCATACTTTAATAAAGATGATGTGGCCGGATAAAATTCATTTTCAAAGAAGTAGCCTTGCGCAAATTGAGCAATCAATTTTTTTCCATTTAGGTATTCTGTTTCATCAAGACTTAGCGGAGAAATAAAGTTGATCTTTAAATATTCTTCATAAGATTGTTTTGAAACTTTTTCCAGAATGGCAACTAATAAGGCGGAATTAGAAATGGAATGGTCGTATTTAGTGCCGGGATTAATTATAAGTGGTTTGTTTGCGAAAAGATCAATCAATTCATCCGAGGCTTTTGGTTGATAATCCTGACCATCAAAAGGATCACCTAAATAATGGTAATCGGGAACGCCGGAAGTAGAGGTAAGTAAATGCCTGATGGTTATTTTATGTCCCTGTACATTGAAACCGGGCAAATATTTGGTTATGTCATCATCCAGCGACAAATTACCTTTTTCCACCTGCTGCATGATGGCTGCTCCTATAATGAAATTACCGCCAAGTGGAGAGAAATATTTTGTTTGCGGAGTAGCAGGCACCCGAAAACCTAAATGCGCAAATCCATAACCCCTGTTTAAAATTATTTTTCCGTTCTGTGCTATCAATACTGAGGCACCAGCAACTTTTTGTTGCGCAAAAGCCTCCTTTACAATTCTGTCAAGTTCATTTTTTTTGAATGTTTGTGCCTGTAGGAATAAAGGCATCAGAAGCAATAAGAGAATTGATTTTTTCATAATCATTTTTTATAAAAGTAAATAGCCTTTAAATATATTGTTCATCTAAATTTAACCTGCAACCGTGCTTCTTCCAGCAACTTATCCAAATCTTTTCTTTGCAACAATCTGCCATTTGCCACCACTGCATTTATTTTTTTGTATTGGATAAATCCTTTAAAGGCTTCACATATAATAAAATCATATCTGCCAGTTTACCTACGACAATAGTACCTAAATTTTATTGTTTGTATAATTTTAAGACCTTATTATTTTTCTACATTTCACATTCATTAAGCACAAGAAAAAAGAATCTCAGGTGGCCGTAGTTGTGTGCCTGCCTGCCGGCAAAGTCAGGTTTTCACCAACAACACTTGTAATTTCAGCCCTCACGAATCACTTGCTGGTGCCAGGTATAAAAATAAGGTTGCAGCATGAGATAGATATAGCACTCAGTGGCCTTCCAATAATGAATATGAACCGACCAAGCGTTCTCAGAAAAATCGCCCCCATAATTTTTGAAAATCCATCTGCATAACCAGCATGGGCACAATCATCCATATGTATAAACACTTATTGCATTGGTTTAATCCAATATTTACAAGTTTTGTTTGTTGTTACTAACTCCCGTGTTGACTATCTCCAGCTCCTGAGGGATGAAAGCTGGGTAGTCATTCAATTACGATATATTCATTGGTTGAAAAATCTGCGGATAGAATTTGTTCCAGTTGTTTGCGAAGCACCTGGAAGTCGGAGGGTTTGGTTAAAAAACAGTTCGCCCCAAATTCTTTTGTCAATTCTTTATCACGGAGAATATTTGATGTGGTGAAAATGCAGACTGGAATTTGGCTTAAAGAATTTTGTTTTTTTATTTGAATGAGAAAATCATATCCATTCATAACAGGCATGTTGAGGTCAAGAAAGATAATTTCGGGTAAAGAGGCGCTTACTTTTAATTTGTCAAGAGCTATCTTCCCATTTGTTGCTGTCTCGCAATGCAGTGTTGGATTTATAGATTCAATAACTTCTTTAAACATAAGCTGGTCATCTTCGTCATCATCAATTAAGAAAATTTTGTTCATGTTGTTGGTATATATATCGTGAATGTAGCGCCTATATTGGGTTTTCCTTTTGCTACAATAAACCCATTATGGTTGGTTACAATTTTTTTTACAATGCCTAAACCAATTCCTGTTCCTGAATATTCATTTTTTCCATGAAGCCGCTGAAAAAGTTCAAAGATTTTGTTTTCATATTCCTGTTCAAAACCAATTCCGTTGTCGGCAAATTGTATTGCATGATAGTTCTTTTGTTTGTTTGCTGAAGTATGTTCACTTATTTTTCCTTCAATAATGGATGAAGTAATTTTAATGTGCGGTTTAATTTCCGGGTGGCTATATTTAATTGCATTGTCTATGAGGTTTGTAAACAGTTGGGAAAGTTGAAGACGCACTCCGTTGATTGTAGGAAGGTTTTCATATTCTATACTGGCTTGTTTTTCAAGTATGCTTATCTGAAGATCGTTTTTTGATTCTTCAACTATGGTATTCAAATCGCATGGTTCAAAAATAAGTTCAGTATTATTTGCATGGGAAAAATCGAGTAGGGAAATAATCAGGTTTTGCATGCGCTCGCCTGCTGCAATAATACGGTTGAAATAATCCTGTGTTTTATCTGAAAAATTTTCTGTTTCTATTATGCGCCTGCCGAAGGTTTGAATTTTGCGCAAAGGCTCCTGTAAATCATGGCTGGCAATATAATTGAAAGATGCAAGCTCTGAATTACTGTTTTCAAGCGTTAGATTAGCTGTTTGTAATTCTTCTGTACGCTCTTTTACTTGCTTTTCTAATTCCTCGCTAAAACGTTTTTGTTCTGTAATGTCAACGCAAGCACTGATGTATCCAGCAAAAATCCCATCTGGGTGAAATCGGGGTGGTGCTTTGGCCAATAGCCAGCGATATTCTCCATATTTATTTAATATTCTGAACTCTACCGTATAACCTTCTTGTTTTGCGAAGGATGAATGATAAATAGTAAGAACGGGATCTTTGTCCTCTGGATGTAGTAAGTCAGCCCATCCTAACTTGAGCAAATCCTCCATCGGTCTTCCTGTAAGATCCACCCAGGCTTTGTTAAAATAGGTGACATTGCTATTTTCATCCGAAACTTCAATCAATACTTCAGTGGCCTCTGCCATGGTGCGGAATCTCGATTCGCTTTCAATAATTGCTGCTGCTGCTGCTTTTTGCCCCGTAATGTCTCTGAAAGTCCAAGACCAGGCATAGTACGTTCCATCCTCTCCCAATACTGAATAGCCATGACGTTCTATTATTCTTCCATCAAGGTATTCCAGTTCATCAATACTTGTCTCTGAAGGATGCTCATACAGCCATTTTACCTTTTCAATAAACTGTTGGGGGTTTACCAATTGGCTCATGGCAAATTGGAGTGCAAGTTCATCGTCTTTGGTTTCAACAATTTCTTTAGGCATACGCCATACATCAATAAAACTCTGGTTATAGCTAATGATTTTCCCCTTGGCATCTACGAGTAATAAACCATCTCTATTGGCTTCATTGTGTGCCTCAAGCAGGGCTTTACTATAACGAAGTGTTTCTTCATTTTGTTTTCGCTCATTAATATTTGTGAAAAGAACGGCCACTTTTTTACTTCCAGTATCTCCTAATCTAAAAGCAGACACTTCAAACCAGCGGCTCAATCCTTCGATGTAATCAATAAAATGTTTGGCTTCTCCTGTTAAAGCGACATTACTATAAATTTTAAACCAGTGTTCTTTCAGGTTTGGAAAGAATGCTCTTATGGTTTTGCCCACAGGATCTGCTATACCTGATTGCTTTTCAAATGCGGGGTTAGCTTCAATAAAAAGATAATCTACAGGGTTGTTATTGCTATCAAAGATCAGTTCAATAATGCAAAAGCCCTGATCCATTGATTCAAATAAACTACGGTATCTTTCTTCGCTTGCTTTAATTTTTTCTTCTGCTTCTTTTTGTACAGTAATATTAGTATGCACTCCAATCCATTCTCTTATGGAACCATCTTCGTTTAACAATGGAATGGCCTTTATAGAAAACAGCTCCCATTCACCACTCTTCGTTTTTACACGGTGTTCAAATACGAAGATTTTAAGTTCTTTAACTGCTTCATTCCAAGCGTCAATGGTAGGTTGTGCATCATCAGGATGCACGACTGTTGCCCATCCATATCCCTGATACTCATCATAGCTTTGCCCGGTAAGTGCTGCCCAACCCTTTTGCTCACCTTCCATTTCTCCTTTGGCATTATTAGTCCATAAAATTCCCTGTACTGCTTCTACTGCTGCGCCAAATCGTTGTTCGTTTGCTTCAATTTGTTTGCGGGCTTTAACCTGTTGTGTAACTTCTACAGCATGTGTCAATAGTCTTTCTGTATTTCCTTTTTCGTCTTTTATTGGCTGTATTACCGAATTATAATAGTGCACAACCGGTTTGCCGGTTCTTTTATCAATTAATTCAACAGGAAATTCATTAGCGATGAATGGTTGCCCTGTTGAAAAAACATTATCCAGAATATCTATTAAACCCTGTTGTTCTATTTCAGGAAAAAGCTCTTGAATGGTTTTGCCGGAGGGTATTTTTCTATCAACTAATTTTTCGTATTCAGCGTTGGCAAATTCATAAATATGCGTATCGCCTTTTAAAATTGCAATGCCCGCGGGAGCATTCATGAACGAATTATAAAGAACAAGCCGCTCATTGCTTAATCGTTGCTCGCTTTCTTCAATTTTTTTCTTAGCAATTGAATCTGTGGTAATATCCTGCAAGGTTCCATTAAAACGGTAAGCCATTTTATCCTCTCCAAACCATGCCCTTCCTTTGGCTCTTACAATACGTTCCTGTTTTGTTAAAGCATTTATGATATCGTATTCAATATCATAAAGCCCACCGGATTCGTATTGTAAAGCTTTTTGTATAGCATCCACAACAGGGCTTCTGTCTTTTTCAGCTACCACTTCTATTGCTATTGAAAGGTCAATTTCTGCATTATGCGGCAGACCAAACCAATCTTTAAGCCTGTTATTGCCAGTAAATTTATTTGTTAGCGGATTAAAATCCCAGGTACCCAATTCAGTTGCTTCAATAGCAAAATTCAGTTGGTCATTGCTCTCAGCTATTTTTTTAAAATTATTTATTTTTTCAGTGGTTTCTATTACGGTAACAAGCACAGCACCTACTTCACCATTTTCTATTTTTACAGGGCTATAGCTGAAAGTCCAGTATACATTTTCCATTTTCCCGTTCCGGTAGATAGGTATCAATTGATCTTCGCTCCAGGTAGCCTCCCCGCCATCAAGCACCTGGTCTATCAGTGGTTTAATCACGGGCCATATTTCCGGCCAGCAATCTTCGCCATTCTGTCCCAATGCCGTAGGATGTTTACCATCGTTGCCAAGACTTGGGCGGTAAGCATCATTATAAAACTGGGTAAGGTCTTTTCCCCAGAAGAGGAACATTGGAAATTTGGAGTTTAGCACAATACTTAGTGTGGTCCGCAAACTCTGGGGCCAATTTTCCGGGTTCCCCAAGGCAGTTTTGTGCCAGTCTTTCTGGCGGGTCAGTTCTCCCATTTCGCCACCGCCAGTAAGAAATCCAGGTATTATTTTTTCTTTCGCTTTCATGATTTATTACTGAATGATCTGAGCATTCAACTTATTTTGTGAAATGCAAATTTTTGTTGAGGCTGCACCATCGCATAAATTATTCCCATATCTGCGGGTCTCGACGTAAGCAATTGTTTAAATGCATCAAGCCCACCTGCCATTGCTCCAATCCACAACAGAGAAGTTATCGGCGGCGAATGAAGGTTTGGGTTTGTCCCCGATTTCCTCAATTTTAATTTTTAGCAATTTATTTAAATTTAACCTTAATACTAAGACAATTTAATCTGAATAAAGTTATGGGGTAAGGGCCAAGACAGAAAGGTGCAACATATATTTCAACATTTAATTTTCAAAATCCGGACAAAGACCGGCAAATTTCAACGGCATCAAATGATCCTATGGGAACACGTACACAAGTGAGAGAAACCTACTCATGCCAAAATAAGTAAAGTAATAGTACTTAAGATATTCTCCACAAACTGAAGGTTACGTTTTCTTCCTTTTTCTCTTTAAATTCAGCTACTGTTATCTCGCTTCTGTGTCGTCTCATATTTTATAAGTAATTCTGAAAATGTTCGTGTAAGATTTCCCTCAGCAATTCTTTGCTTAGTGGTTTGGATTCAAAGCCCGTTACTTCCTTTATTTCCTTTGATCTTTTTATATCATCAGTGTTTGCTGATGTGGTCAAAATCAGAATAAGGACTTTTGCTTTTTGTGCTATGCCTAAATGTTTATATTGTTCTAAAAATTACCGCCCGTTCATTTTAGGCATGTTGATGTCTAAAAATATAAGGTCAGGTGGAATTTGATTTTCCTTTTTAAGATATTCCAATGCTTCAATTCCATTTCCAACCGTGTCAATTTGGTTGACAACGCTCATTTCATTGATGATGATTTGATGATAATAGTTATCATCCGGGTCGTCATCAACTAATAAAATGCAGTTCAATTTTTTTCTCATAACATTTTCATCAACCCACCTAGTTGAGGTTGGATATTCAATCACTTTCTTATTTTAGGGTGGTACCATATTATATTTAAGATTTATAAAAAAAAGAAACTTTTATTTTATAATGGTTATTAAGGTCTGCTTTTACAAATACAACTATACGAAAATTTTTGGTTATCCTGAACGTGCAATGCTTGTTACTTTATGCTGAACATTGGTAATACAGAAGTGCTGTTAATAACTATAGTAAAATGAAAAAGGATTACTTGAATCTGTGTTGGTAATGTGATGCTATTTTTCTCCCTTGCTGATCTACATCTCACATTCATTCAGCTAGTGAAAGCAGTATCTCAGGTGGCTGTAGTTGTACGTTTTGGGCAACGACTTTAGCAATTACAGCTGCAATCGAATCCATTGATGTTGATAACAGCAGCAAGGGCATAAAAAATTGCGATTGCATTTCAATTCTTTTGGCCATTATTTAATTCCCATTCCAATAACAAATTCACCGGGCACGTTATAAGAATTACCATTTCTATATTGTTCTATTGAAGCCAGGTATTCTTCGCAAGCTTCTTTTTGTACATCGGGAGTAAATTTGAAATAAGCTAACGCAACCGGGCCTCCTGCAAACGTAGCTGCACAGGCTTCATCAGCAGAATGGTAGTGTAAAATAGTATTGATCCTTTCAATGTGAATTTTTGAAAAGCCCGCTGTTTCAAAATTTTTTTCGAGCACCGCTTCATTGCCTAAATTAAAAAACATAGGGCAGACCTCTGATGAAACTCTTTTATCAACAATTTCAAATATGTCTGCCCAGCCGCATGAAATCCGTTTACCCCAAACAGCTGAGATACATCGTCCTCCTGGCTTTAGCACCCGGTGCATTTCTTTTAATGCATTCACCGGAGAAGGAACATACATTAACCCAAGTGCACAAAGGGCAACATTAAATTCTTCCTCAGGCAGTTTTAGTTCCTCTGCATCCATCCTTTCGAATTTTATGTTGCGCAGATTATTTTCTATCACTGTTTTGGTTGACAGTTCAACCATCTTATCGGATAGGTCTGTTCCAAGTACAAAGCCGTTTGCTCCTGTTGCTTCCATTGCCCGAAAGGTTATGAGCCCTGTGCCGCAGGCCACATCAATTATTTTTTCTCCTGCTTCTATTTTTGCAAGTTCAAACAAAGCGTCATGAGCAGGTTTTAATTGCTGTTGCCAGGCATTTTCATAATTGGTTGCGGCTTTATCCCAACCGTAGCGTTGTACACGCCTTTGCAATGCTGCTTCCATCAGTTTGAAGTTTTAGGTGAGTTAATATTTACTTTTCTAATACATTTTTGAGCACGGGTAAAAATGTCAAGATAAGGACTGTGTGCATCTCCGTCATCCATCAACTGCATAATCGTTTCTTCCGAGGCATCACTTTCAATATTTATTGTGTAACGGATTTCAAGATAGCCTGGTGGAATATTTTTATCTGCCGTTCCCAACAAAGCCCCATCGTCAAAATCTGCCTCTATTTCCACTTCAAGGTTTGTAATCGGTATCCCCAATTCGGCGGCTTTCATCATATACCCAATTGCAAGGCAGGAACCCAGGGCAGCACGGCCATACACACCCGGTGTGGGTGCAGATCCCTCACCTCCTACACCGTTCGGCATATCGGCATTCATTTTCCAGTTACCTTCCTGTATTTCACAAGTAAGGCCGTTTGTAATTCTTACTTTTGAAATGCCGGTTCCTTTACCCATTGCAGGTTTCAGCGTTAAAGCTTTTTGGGTACGTTGAATAGCTGTCTTAATTTTTTGAGTTTCGCTCATTGTATAAAATTTATAATGACACTGAGTCATTAGTAAAAGATAATTGTAACCTATATTATTAAAACAGCGGAAAGCTTGCCGTTTACGAGCGGGGCTTGCCAAAGTGGTGATATTTGAAAATCCTTAATCCAAACTAAATTAATAATAAAAGTTGATTAAAAGAATTGTTACTGATGCTTTGTTCCTTAGCCAAATTTATCATGTCAACTGGAAACTGAAGCTGAGATTTTTGCTACCGCCCATGCCTTGCAATATCGAGCCTAAATTGCAGCAAGCATCTTTTATTGTGCGTAGTAGTCATTTTTTCAATTAAGAAATTGTAAATTGGGATACAAATTGAATAGCTATGCTTCGTACGATTTTGTATACAATTCTTGTACTTATACTAATATTTTTTCCCTTCCAGGGAACAAGCCAAATGCGGGATAGTACCAACCATTTGACCGCTCGGGAAAAAAGCAACTTGGATATTGTAATCCAGTTTCATTCGAGCAGCGGATATATAAAAAAATTCATCGAATCTGGTAAAATGTCCGAAGATGTTGAATGGTATGTGCCCGGTCCAAAAGGGATCCTGCCTTTTGCCGGCCTTTGGAAGGGCGTTGCAGGAATTACAGAGTTTAATCGACTTCTAAACTCTACCATGCGTTATGATAAAGTAGAAATAAAAGAATATCTCGTTGACGGAGATCAGGTTGCCGCCATTTTCTTGGCCGAAGGAATAGCGAAGGGATCCGGAAAGCCTTTTAAGAGTGAAATCTTAAGGCTTTACACTTTTAAAAAAGGAAAGATTATCAAAGTCCGTAATTTTTATGACACCGCCTCTTATGTATCAGCAGTATCAATGTAACTGAGCGCTAAATTAATAATAAATTTTCATTGTTTATTCAATTGCTCGTCGGTATAACGGCTGGAAGTGAAGTTGATTAGCGAAAAAAAAGCTGAGAATATACCTGCCGGCAGGCAGGTTCGTCACCCCGCCAAATTTATTCTTTACAAGTTTGATTAAAAATGAAACAGGGTCATAGATTTCTCCACTGGAATAAATTTTTAATTCAGCCTTTCTCCCTGTATGCCCTCCCGTTATAAGAACAATTCCATTTTTTAAAAACTGTTGCACTATGAGCTGCACGAGCTATTTCCTTGATTCCGACAGGAACAATAAATCCGTTACTTATTGAAACTAATATTGAATATATCGCATAGTTGAAAGTGTCTGACACTCCTTTATGGTTATCGGATTTTTTTGAGTATGCTGCTGACTTACTTGTCCGCAGCTAAAATGAACGAGAATAAAAAAATATTAATTCAAGCGCATTGGTAGTTATTTAATATAAGTTCCTTGGAAAGCAGTTCTTTTCCATTGTCCATTATAATTTCCAAATATTTGTGTGAAACGAAGATCTTGTTTAATTTTTTCTGTTCCAAATAAATAGGTCATTTTACCAGTAATAACAGCCATATTATCATAATATATTAAAATTTCTATATCATTCATTTCAAGATTAGCTATCTCTCTTTTCTTTGCTGCAAAAATCAGCCATTCATTTCTGTACTGAATTTCTCCAAAGACATCACTATGCCTATACTCAAGAGCCAATAATTTACATAAAGCTGCGGTATCACTCATGCCCCATGCATAGGAGAAATCATACATTTTTTGAATTAATATTTTTTCCAGTGCACTGGAAGGTTTAGCAGGGGAAATCATTTTTGTTGATTGTGCAATACTTGTATAATAAATAAGTGTGATAAAAAAAAAGAGATAATATTTCATACGAAAAGATTTTATTAAAGGTAACGTTAGAGTATGTGCGAAGGCAGGAATACATTTGTCTCCCCCGTATTCCGCCTCAGGCGGGACCAATTACCGCCCGAACTTTCTGTTCGATAATGGCGGGGAAACTATAAAATTGAAGTTAACAACTAAAAGCCAAATTTATAAATGTCAGCCGGAACCGCTGCTGAAGTTTGCAAATAGTTGATGTTACTTTATCAAGCAATGCTTTTGCAAATACTTTTGTTTTGCGCATGGCCTTTTTAAATGGTAAAAAAAAAGTAAAAAATCATTAATAAGTTTTAATTTGAGTAATCTAAAATGAAACAAGATGAATCCAAACAAAGCATTATGGGAAAAAGGTGACTTCACTCAAATTGCCGCAAGCATGCGGGAAAGTGGTGCTGCGCTGGTCGCAAACTTGGGAATCACCAAAGGTCTTAACGTTCTTGATCTCGGTTGCGGTGATGGCACCACAGCGATACCTGCAGCAAAACTAGGAGCCAATGTTTTAGGTGTTGATATCGCAAAGAATCTGGTTGAGGCTGGAAACATACGATCAAAAAATGAAGGGCTTTCAAATTGTACCTTTCAGGAAGGTGATGCCACTGATTTGCATGAACTGAAGGATCAGACTTTTGATCTTGTCATAAGCATCTTTGGTGCAATGTTCGCACCAAAACCATTTGACGTAGCCAAAGAAATGGTTCGTGTTACCCGTCAAGGAGGAAGAATAGTTATGGGGAACTGGATCCCGGGAGATCCGACACTGGTAGCGCAAATATTAAAGATTAGCTCTGCCTACACAGCACCGCCGCCGGAGGGTTTCATTAGCCCGATGTTGTGGGGAGTAGAGAGCAATGTTATTGAACGTTTTAGTAGCGCCGGTATAGCAAAAGAAAACATATCCTTCTCTAAAGATACTTTTACATTTAACGCTTCCTATTCACCGGCACAACTCGTCGACAAGTTCAAAAACTATTACGGTCCTACGATGAATGCTTTTGAAGCAGCTGAAAAAAATGGTAAGGCTTTAGATCTACAGCATGAATTAGAAGCTTTGTTTAACAGTCAAAACAAAAGTACTACCGAGAATACTGTTTCCATCCCTGCCAGCTTCTTAAGGGTAACAGTTATACGTTGAACTTATAAATATGGAATTAAATGAAAATTTTTTCATTTAATAGATAATGATTCTATAAGATTATCTGAATGTTTCTCTTCGTTGGCGGTAAGCTTTCGCACATCTGTTAATAGCTTTGTGCAGGTGGGGTATAATGTGTTCCGTTCGTAACCGAAGTATAATTTAAAGATTAAAGTCTATTGTTTATTATGCTGGTGATTGTTATTCGCCGAGCTGAAAATGAAGATGGAATTTCTAAATAGCCGATTGTACTTCTATCCCCCTGTATCAGGTAATGGGAAGGCTTCAAGAGAAAGATTCGTTTTTGAAACTACGGGGCCGGCAAGGCCAGACCCCGGACCGAATTTCTAAAAATCATTATTGTTGATACTCTTTACCATTGATGAAGATTTGTCCACCAAGTTCTTTTACATTATAATTTAACCATCCTTTCTTGGTTTTTTCCAAGTTTCAATGTGTCTTTGAGTAGTTAGAACAGTGTCCTTAGTTACTCCATCTCTCTGGAACATCAATCTTTCCCATCGCTGCGAGGTATATACTATGGCACTATCTCCATAAACTTTAAGACTGTCTGCAATAAATTGGTTACTTAATGTGCTGTCAATAATGCTCCAATCTCTTAGCGTATATTCTTTCTGTTTTTCTCGGCTAATGATTTCACCACTTTCGTCAAAAATTGCAAAGTCTTCAGGGATTAAGTTCATATACAAATCAATGTTTTTGGTTTCAATTGCTTTTACACATTTGTTCAACTGACTTTGTATTTCATCTTTAATTTGGGTTTCTGTTTGCTTTTCAATTGAATTACAACCGCACAAAGTTGACAAACGCCAAATTACAATTCCAATTTTCAGAAGTCGTTTCATATTTCTATGTCGGCCTTT
>JBKJNM010000210.1:0-12209 GCA_046593655.1 Lacibacter sp.
TTATTTCGTCCGCCAGACTTGCGGCAAACCTTTTGTTTCCTGCCGTTTTACTTTTTACTATAAAGGAAGGCGCTAATGGTTTTGACTAAGAAGTCATTGCTTAAGAACAAGAATGAAGTGTGTGACCCATGTGGAGCTTCGACAATGATAGAATTCCTTAATTCTTCTTCTATCCGCTTTTTATTTATTGACCTCCATGGCGACACGATATTCCTTTCAATGCTATCATAAATTTCTACCGTTGTAGAATTGTTATCAGGAGGATGTAAAAAAGGTTGCGTATAGATGACTAAAGAAGGTGCTTGAACTCTCTCGTATGTTCTCCTGCAATTCATCGCTTCTGTCAATATTGATTTGAAAACGCGGTCGTTAGGAATAGTTTCAATGCTGCTATCACTATTAACTTGAACAGATGCAAGCAGATTGGCTTCAAGCGTATTGTTCCATTCCATATCACCAAACCAGAAGTGATGATACCATTCTCTGTATTTATCTAACGATTTAATAACCGAACTGTCGGGGAGAAAAGTTTTGGGAATGTTGGTTATTATTTTACCGAATCCTCCATCAGATAAGTCATACCCCGATTCAAAATAAATTAACTTGCTGACTCGGTTTGGATATAGTGAGGCAAATTCTGTTATCTCGTTACCGCCCATTGACCAGCCGAGTAAATTCGCTTTATCAATTTTGAGCGAATCAAGTAAAAGTTTCAGATCAGAAACAAGGGTTGCATTATCATATTTTTCGTCTGTGGCTTTGGACTTGCCATGACTTCTTCTCGAATAACCGATAACGTGAAATTGGTCTGATAAGGCTTCAGCAAGATTTTCGAAAAGGTAAGACGTGTCACCTAGTCCGCAAATCAATATTAGAACTTGTCCTTTTCCGCCCCAGTCGAGATATTGGAGTTTTACTTTTTCTGACTCAATAAAACTTTCTTTGAATTTACTTTCTGAATGCATGGATGAGTTGGGTTCTGAACTATTGCAAGCTGCAATTAAGTATAGATTTATTAATAAAATGGAAACAGTTTTTGGTTTCATTTCAAACATTAAGATTTATTGCATGTTCGATTAGGTTTACACGGTCGCCAAAAAATAGCAGGCAACACTAAATTATGCGCCACTCCTCACAAAACCAAATCTTCCAAATGGTTGATTTTTACAGATTGTCTTTTAAAATTGTTGCAAAACAAAAGGCGAAATGTTGCCCTACCATTGAATTGTTTGTTTTTTCTAGTGCAAGTGTTTCAAACCTCCGGGATTTTTTAAACCCCGGAGATTTCTCTTCTCCGATAAATGATTGTTTCGGTTGGTGGGAATGCAACCGATAAGGAGTGCTGGAATGCGTGAAACTATCTGCACGAAAATCCTGTACCGGCAGGATTTGTTACAGTTGCTGAACATTGGCAATACTGCAGCGCTGTGAATTACAATACTGAAAATGAAAAAGGGTTACTTGTACTTGTATTGTTATCTTAATACTGTTGGAAGATTATTAACGGTTGGTAACAGGTGGGGAGACCTGCGGCAGAAAAGGAAAACCTGCCTGCCGACAGGCGGCACATAACAAGGGCGTTGAATTCTTAAGTAGTGTGAGAGGAATACCTGCAAAGGTGGAAAAAGGCGAAGACCCTGCCGGCAATGGCTAAAAAATGAAACCCCTGTTTTCCAGGGGTTCAAACAAAAATATTGTTTTTATGATTTAATTAATCAATTTCTACACCACCGCAATTCCTTAAATTATCAAAAATAATGTTATAAATGTTTGTATTAGAGGTAGCTGAAATTTCAATTACACCAGCTGTAAGAGTAGCATTATTAAGCATACTTTCTGTAACACCTGTAGTTAATAAAGAAAGATTAAGGGTTGTGAAAGCCGTAAGGCTCGCTCCATCTACAATAGTTATATTGGATTGCTCCGATTCTATTTCCAGTGCAGTGTTTAACTTAAAAACAACGGGAGTAATTACACCACTACCATTGGTAAAACTGCCATTGAGTTGAAAAGCTGCATCACTGCCATTCGGTTGTACTTCCACTTCAAATTCTATATCATTATAAATGCCAGGAGGAACATTTATCACACCAAGGGTGGAGAGAGGTGAGAAAAGATCAATTTTTTTCCTTACTTCAGATTTGTATTCGACTTCTATATTTTCTTTTTGTGCTTCAAATTCAATTTCGACAACCGAAGCATAACCTGCTGTCCATTGTACAGAACCGCCCATTATGCGTCCGGCAATAGTCCCAGAGCTGGCAGAAGATTTTTTTAGTTGGTAAGTTAAGACAGGAGTATTTTCTTCCTTTTTACAACTGAATAGTAAAATAGAAGCCACTGAAGTAAGAGCAAGGATAATTTGGAATGTTTTCATTTGTACTGTTTTATTTGATTACTGTTTTGTAACGTGAAAAAACTAATAAAATTGTTTAGTATGTTTATAATTTTAAGCTTTTACCCTTATCTGAAAAAAATGACGGTAAGAATAGTCGGAATAGGTTTCATACTAAATGGGTACTGTGGTTACTAAAATTAATTTAAAAGCTTTTACATTACCCGAAAGGGCTTTACTTTTTACAGAAATTAATAACTAACCCTTAATCCGGTATCAGATTCTATATAATCAAATAGATAAAACCCCCTATTTAGTCCAAGTATGAATGGTCTATAAAAATCAAGCAACTATCGCAAATTTTATTGGGCCGAGTAGTGCGTTGCCTATGCTCTACTGAGGGAAAAAACAAGGCATTGGTATTAAAAAACATCAAAAGCTTTACAGTGTTAAAAATTATTGATGCAATAATTAATAACCCACAATAAAGCCGGAAAGACTGCCCGCCCGGCTAGCTGTTCGGACGGGGATGCTTGATTTGTTTGAAAAGAACGGCAGTGCAAATAAAAATAATTATCGTTTCCAATTTTGCCAATATAAAAACCATCCAATTCTATTAGATACAAATGAAATGCTGGAACAGCGTATGAACTATCTGCACGTAAATCCTGTATCTGCAGGGTTTGTTACAGCTGATGAACATTTGCTCTACAGCAGTGCTGTTGATTACTATACTGAAAATGAAAAAGGATTACTTGGGCTTGTATTTTTATCTTAATGCTGTTTGATAATAACGGTTGGCAACAAGTCGGGAGACCTGCGCCAGAAAGGTTTCATCTTTAAAGAGCTCTTTACAAATACCATAAAATTTGCTGAAATTTGTTCGGATGTTGTGCATGTTGTTTTGGAAAGTTTCGTTACTTACTTAGACAACTTCAAAACATTTTTTGCTTCATATAAAATAACTATTTTTAAATAGCACAACACGTTCATTTATACTTTGATATTTATCTTTTTTCTTGCTATTGCCTTCTCAATTTCAACCGCAAAAAATACGATTGATGAAGCCGCACCAACTCCCAGAAATTCATTTAGTGTTAAGGCTTCGGTTTTAAAAATGGGTTGCAGAAATGGAATGTATGTAACACAAAATTGTAACAGCAAGCTAAGAATAACCGAACCAATCAACGGTTTATTTGAAAATATTCCGATGCTAAAAAGCGATTGGTTTTCTGACCGGATTGCCAATACATGAGCCAGTTGGCTTAAACATAGTACATTAAAAACAATAGTTTGCCAGTGTAGACCATTTCTGATGGCGAAGCCCTGTGCACCCAATGCAATACCAGCCATAAGCATGCCCACCCATATCATGTGTATGCCCCTGCCACCGGCAAAAACACTTTCCTGTGGCGGACGTGGCGGCCTGTTCATAATGTTTTTTTCTGCTTTTTCAAATGATAAGCTAATAGCAGGCAAACCATCCGATACTAAGTTTATCCATAAAATATGAATGGGCAATAAAGCAATGGGTAAACCAATGATAGGGCCTAACAGTAAAGTCCATAACTCACCCGAATTGGTGGTCATCAGGTATTTGATAAACTTTAAAATATTGTCATAAATCCGCCGCCCTTCCCGTACTGCTTTTATAATAGTAGAAAAATTATCATCCAGCAATATCATATGCGCTGCTTCTTTAGAAACATCGGTGCCGGTAATGCCCATTGCTATGCCAATGTTTGCCATCTTTAATGAAGGCGCATCGTTTACCCCATCACCCGTCATAGCAACATAGTGACCTTTTTGCTGCAAGGTTTTTACAATTTGTAATTTTTGTTCGGGAGACACTCTTGCATATACTTTTATCTTTTCTGCTTTAGTCAAAAAACTATCATTATCCAAAGCTGCTAACTCCTGACCGGTTATTACCAAATCTTTTTCGCTGCTTAAAATACCAATTCGTTGTGCAATGGTTTTTGCTGTAAGCGGATGGTCGCCTGTAATCATTACGGGTACAATGCCTGCGGTTTTACATTGTGCAACGGCATCAGGCACTTCTTCTCTTGGCGGATCTATCATACCGGTTAATCCTAAAAATTGCAACCCCGATTCATGATTTTCACTGTCAGGGTTTTCCGGTAATGAATCCCAGTAACGATAAGCAAAACCCAATACCCGCTGCCCTTTTGCTGCCATCGTATCTACCTGCTGCAGCATGGCAGGAATATCAACATCTGCACAATGGTGCAATAATATATCCGGTGCCCCTTTGGTAAAAGAAATAATTTTATTTTGATGAGCATGGAAAGTTGTCATGAGTTTTCTTTCCGAATCGAACGCAATTTCTGCCAGCCGGGGCCAGGTATCCACTTCTGCATTTTGTTCTCTGGCTATTTCCAGCAAAGCAATTTCGGTAGGGTCTCCTTTTATGCTATCACCATCGGTAGCATCGTTGTTTAAAGCAAATGCATGCAACAGTAACGAAACATCGTCCTGTTGATTAATAGCAGATAAATCATTTCTTTCGTATAAATTTCCATTTACAAAAACCTGCTCTACATACATTTTATTTTTGGTAAGCGTTCCGGTTTTATCGGTGCAGATATAAGTAACAGAACCCAATGTTTCTACAGCAGGTAATTTTCTGATGAGGCTATTATGCCGTATCATTCTTTTAGCTGCCAGCGCCAGGCTAATAGTAATAACGGCAGGCAATGCTTCCGGAATAGCAGCCACTGCCAGTGAAATGCTGGTCATCACCATTTTAAAAATATCTTCTCCCCGCAACCAACCGGCAACAAAAAATAAAATGCATAAAAACAATACCAGTATAGATAATTTTTTGCCGAACGTTGCCATGCGTTGCTGCAGCGGGGTAAGTACTTCATTTCCCTGCAGCATTTTTGCAATAAGGCCCAGTTCTGTTTGCATGCCGGTAGCTATTACCATACCTGTGCCTCTGCCATACGTTACAAACGTTCCCTTGAATGCCATATTTTTTCGATCACCAATGGGCAAATCATCTGCTGCCATCGCTTCGGTAATTTTGTCTACAGCATGTGATTCGCCGGTAAGCGCCGCTTCCTCAATCTTTAAATTGATGGATTCGATAATGCGTATATCTGCCGGCACAGCATTGCCTGCTTCTAACATTACAACATCACCAGGCACTAATTCAACAGCAGATAGAAAAGCTACTTTTCCATCACGCAAAACTTTTGCCTGCGTAATTGCCATTTGTTTTAACGCATGCATGGCCTTTTCAGCACGGTACTCCTGTATAAAACCAACTACTGCATTTAATAACACGATGACAAGAATGACGATAGTATCTGTAAGGTCGCCAATGATGCCGGATACAATAGCTGCCGCTAATAATATTAAAATCATCACATCTTTAAACTGCCCCAAAAAAATACCCGCAATTGTTTTCTTCTTTCCTTCCTGTAACTGGTTAGGGCCAACCTGTAATATTTTTTCTGCTGCTTTGGAAGCAGACAGGCCCTGTGCATTGGAGCCTAAAGATTTAAAAACATCAGTGATGGTTTGTTGATGCCAGTTCATAAATTAATATTATTTCATACTATTTAAAATGTGCATGAATGTAGTGTGAAAAGTAAGTATTGTAATGTAGTTCTATTCTCAATGCAAAAACGTTTAATTAGATAATGATTAAGTAATACTAATATTCATAACAATCCTTAATAATAAACTTCCCGAAAAATTAAAACTATGGCTACTTATTAATCAGATACAGAAGGTAAGAATTCCTGCCTGCCCTTCTTCAGGTTAAAGTTGAGTAAACCTGAAATTTGAAAAAAGTTACGGCCTGTTTCATCATTAATCTTATAATCAAACTGATGAACATATCCCGATTGAAAAGATAACTTTTCATTTACTTCGTAACCACCGCCGATAAAGAAACGATTGCGTTCGAAATACGCAGGCAGATTGGTAAAAAATATTTCGTTCCAAACTGCGGCATAAAATGTTTTTGGAATAACTTTTTTATTATTAATGGGTACAACAGCACTTAGCCTATACCTAAACCTATTGCGATAACCGTTGTTGGTAAACCGTTGTTCGGCACGATACCGGTGTTCAAAGTTGATGGCTTGTAACCGTTGCTTCATCACTAATTGAACAAAGCTTCTTATTTCCTTCTGTTGTATTGGCATTTTAAAATTTCCGCCTTCGCTATATGTATTGTAAACCCCGACACCTGTAGTTAAAGCAAAATTTGAATTTAAATTATAAGTAGTCCCTCCTTTTATTTCGTAATAATGAAACTGATTGTAAAAAGATAAGCTTCGGATTTGGGGTTCAAAAAACAAACTCCATTTGTTATTTACAGTCAGTTTTACATTGATAATATTCCAGGAGCCTAATTGATTTTGGAAACTTTGTGCCTGTACTGTATTTAAATAACATAACACGAAAAAGGTTAACCCGGTTATTCTTTTCTTTGTTTGCATGTATCGGTGAAAAAATATTTAGTTCTCAAATAAGTGAATGATGTTATCCAGCAATTTCTGTTCCTTCTTGTTTTTCCCCCGGTAAGCTTCTGCAATGGCTTTGCCGGTTTTTAAAATATTGCTGATGATTTCGGGTGTGAAATCTGATTTGTTTTGCAGATAGAAATTTTCAAATGAGTTGAAATAATTTTCCGGAACAGGTTGTGCTTCTTCAAATTCAAAAGAAAAATTTATGAGGTAGGCTTGGTCTGTTCCATTCCTGTCAGTGGAGCCTTCCATGGGTTTCCATGTTTTGCTGATGCATTCTTGTAATGCTTCTTTTTCTTCAGGGGATACCTTACCGTCAATACCGGAAACATGGTAAAATAATTTTCCTACTTCTGCGTAAAGTTCCTGGTAAAACATGATTTTTACTTTTAGATGATTAAATTGGTTTACATTTTATGTTTTGCCACTAAAGCACACCTGCTGCAGGCAGGCAGGGAAAGACTGAATTATTTTTTCTCTGTGTTTGAGTACCTCTGCGGCAATTTTATTTTTTGCTTCTTTTCATTTTAATTCTGGTGCGGATGTTTACAATAAGAGAGCAAACTAATGCCATAAAATACAAACTTACTGTTAGTGTATTGGCTGTGTTTTCTGTTACATTCCATCCTGTGATTCTTTCAATAAGATATTTTATGTATGAGCCCGGAAGGTTTTCTGCTCCTGCCTTTTCCAATACAGTAAAATGCCATTCGGTTAACGGGCAATATCCAATTCCTTTCCATAGCCCCAGAATAAACCAGGAGCTTCCGGTAAGCAGTAAAAGAATAAGGTTGGCCTTTCTTGTTTTCTTCAGTATCCAGCCGGTCAGGTTAAACAATATTATTGCCGGATGAAGGATCATGAAGAACCAATCTAAAATATTATAAATAGGCATCGGAATTTATTTTTTCAATTGTATGAATTCATCAATTTTATACCGCTTTAACCAATCTGCCTTTACCGCTGCATTACTTTGGTTTTTTTCTTTTCAATTTGCCTTTCCATTGCTTCCACAGCCAGTGCAACCGCTTCTTCAAATGTTTTACATTGTGCACTGGCCAATAAATCGTTTCCGGGAATAATCAATCGTATATCGCATAGTTTGTTTTCTTTTGTGCCTGACTTTTCTGCACTTAAGCATACTTCACTGCTAATAATTTTGTCGTAGAAAACAGAAAGCTTTCCAACTTTTTCATGTACAAATTCTGTTAGCTCTTGCTTTGCAGTAAAACCTAATGTTTTAATTTTAATGTTCATATTTTTTAGTTTTTATTTTTGTGTTTAATCAATTACCATTTTATTCAGCATCATTTTTTGTATTAACCTGTATAAATGTGCCGCATCTTCCAATCTGCATAGTTCTGTTCCGGAATTCATAGTAGCAGCCGTCCCACAGGCCACTCCGTATTGTACTGTTTCAATCAGGCTTTTATTCCCTGATAAACTCAACACCATACCCGCTACCATACTATCTCCTGCGCCTACGGTGCTTTTCCGTATTACTGCCGGTGGTATTATTTGTTGTGCCATTTCTTTTGTTACCAGCATGGCTCCGGCTGGGCCCATTGAAACCACCACTACTTCACATTTCCCTTTTTCAATTACGGTTCTTGCCACATCATCCACTAACTCAATATTCAACTCTTCTTTTCCCACTAATGAACTCAACTCACCCAGGTTGGGTTTTATTAAGTACACACCTTCGTTAACAGCTTGCTTCAATGCTTCCCCGGATGTGTCAACAATCAATCTTGCTTTTTTCTTTTTGGCAATTACTGCTAGTCTTGCAAAAATATCTGTCGGCACTCCTTTGGGTAAACTGCCGCTGGCAACTATGTAATCCACGCCATTTATTTTTTCAATGACGTTTAAGCATTCTTTCCATTCATGCTCATGAATATGAGGCCCCGGCATTCCAAAACGGTATTGCTGATTGGAAGCAGTTTGCACAACAATTAAATTTTCTCTTGTACTTCCTGCTGTTTCAATTACTATGGATACAACTGATTCTTTAGTGAGCAATTCTGTAAATGCCTTTCCGGTATAGCCTCCGGCCAGGTAAATAGCCGTAGCTTCTCCGCCTAATTTTTTAATTGCCCTGGCCACATTTATACCGCCGCCGCCGGGTTCATAAACCGGCTCTGCACATTTCAGTTTCTTTTCCGGTATCAATGCTGCTACCGATGTGCTTTTATCAATGGCGGGGTTAAATGTTATGGTGATGATTGAAGGCATATTTTTAATAGTTGTTCTTACATTTTCAAATACATTTTAGCATAATACTATAGGGAATCCCTGACATTCACCCATGTATTAGAAAGCCCGATTAGTTTTACTAATTCGTAAAATACAATTGCATTTTCAGGATGAAGCCTTATACATCCATGCGATGCTATGGTTCCCAATTTGGAATAATTTCCCGGAGTGGTGCCATGTATGGCATACCCACCTCTTACAAAAACAGCATAAGGCATATTGCCAAGCCCCTTGTAATTTCCACCGGGAAATTTTCTGGAGGTGTATTTGGTAAAAAGCGGGCCTGAAGGTTTTACATTTAAATCCGGCGTCTTATATTTTCCCATTCCTGTCGATACTTTAAAGCTGTCCTTTAAGTCCCCATCGAGATATAAATAAAACAATTGTTTAGATTTAATAATTTCTACATACAAGTAACATTCCATTTCCTTACAGGTTATTTTCTCTTCGGATTTATCATTGATAAAAAATGAATCAAGCATCTTAATATTTTCTTTCAATTTTTCTTTTTCCTCCATGGAATAGGCTTCTCCTTTTTTCAAACGATTTATCAGGGTATCCATTTGTTCCATGATAGAAACTTCCCGGTGCAGCATGGTGTCAATAGTAACTAATAATGTATTTACAGAATCAACTCCGGGTGTAAAGGAAATTTCATCATCAAAAATATTGCTGGTATCCGGCGCAATACTTCTATTTTCCGCAAGAACCGAATCCCTGAACTTTTCATAGCTATTTATTTTCACTTCAGTTTTTCTTTCCCCAGTTTCACAGGCTTGAAAAAGCAATAAATATAAAAACATTACCTGCACCAGCTTATAACGAAACATCTTGTTCATCATACAAAAATTACCGGGATTAAAAATGCTTAACAACAAACGGTTCATCATAATTTTTTTATACTTTCAAATACAATTTCTCATAATACTCCTGTACCATCCTGTTGCTGTCAAACTGCGGTATAATATTCTGCATACCTTTCTTAACAATACTCAACCATGCTTCCCGATTATCGTAATACATCGGGATAATTTCATTCTCCAATAAATCATACAAATTGCTGGCATCGTTTTCATCCTGTTTATGCTGCGTCATTAACGGTGAAGCCGCCGGGATAACAAAGCAGTTTATTTTATCTTTTGCAAATTCCGGAAACCAGCCATCGGGAATGGAAACGTTTACAGCTCCATTCATAGCCGCCGACATGCCGCTTGTGCCGGATGCTTCATGTGTAATACGGGGAACATTCAACCATACATCAGCGCCTTGCTTGAGCATCCTTGATAATTTTAATTCATACCCAACCAGGATGGCGCAGTTTGTATAAGTTTTACAGATGTTCACCATTTTATCAAAAGATGCAATGGCAACATAATCCATCGGGTGGGGCTTACCGGCCCATATAATTTGCACATGCCGTTCCGTATTGGTAACGAGTTGATGAAAGCGTTCCATATTGTTCAACAACAACTCCGCTCTTTTGTAACCGGCAAAACGTTTGGCAAAAACAATGGTGATAATTTTCTCATCATACATTTCACCAGCCTGTTCGGCCACTTCCACAAACAGGCGGCGTTTGCGATGCTGTTTTATTTGCTGCAAAGCAGGATCATCATTAGCAGCTAATGCGTCATACATTTTTGTATCGGCCCAATAGGTAAAATTCTGTGCATTGGTTATTTGAATAATATCACATATTCCCCTTTGGCCTTTCCACATCTCACCAAGCGTTTGATAATGCATTGTAGAAACTGCATTGGCGATGCCTGCCATGCGTAACATGGTTAAAGTATGGTCCAACAAATGGCCTTCTGTACCGGTTATTTTTCTTATATCTGAAAGCGGAATATTGCAAAAAAATCCGAACTTCTCTAAAAGTAAAATATCTGTCTTCCTGTTACCACCCGGTTCGGGAGTGTGATTGGTAAACACCAAATGTTTTTTTACTTCTTCTTCATTTTTATATTTCTGGTACAAATAAAAAGCAAGTGGCAGTGCATGTGATTCATTCAGGTGATACACTTTGGGCTGCCAGTTTAATTGTTCCAGCAATTTTGCTCCGCCCAGTCCCAATAGAATAGCTGCTGCAATATTTGTTTCGGGGTTAGCATCGTATAATTTATGACAAATGGTTTTTGCCAGGTAATCATTTTCAGGAATATCTGTGCTTAGAAAAAAGACAGGAGCGGTATTAAATATTTCCGGCGGTAAATAGTATGCAGTTACATACACATCATGCCCCGATACTTTGATGGTAAATTTAATATCCGTTTTTTTCAGAAAGCCATACAGCTTTTCCTGGAACAACACATACATGGTTTGATCGTGTTTGCGAACCTGGTCGTAATAACCATATTTCCATAGAATGCCGATGCCTACCATGTTCTGCTTCAGTTCAAAAGCACTGCGCATGTGAGAACCGGCTAAATATCCCAATCCACCTGCATAAGTTTTCAGGGTTTGGTAAATAGCAAACTCCATGCAGAAATACGCCACCGGACTTTCGTAACCTGAATTAAATTGATATGGATGTTTGAAAGTAAAATTCATTTTAATTTTATTTTTACTGTTTTCAATCTGAATGGTGAGGGAATGTAGTCCGTATTTTCTTTTCCCTTGCAGGTAAGTTCATTTTCTGACGCTTTGCCATTTGCCCATTTATCAAGATTATAAAAAGTAGTATGGGCAATATTTGACAGTGCTTCATTGGTAGCAAATGCCTGGTGAGGCGTAATGATAACATTGGGGTAGCCCATCAACTTTTTCAATACTTCATCTTTTACTTTGTTCTTGGAAAAGTCGTAAAAGAAAACACCTTTTTCCCTTTCGTAAACATCCAGTCCGAGGTACCCAATTTTACCATTATCCAAAGCTTCAATAATATGCTCTGTGTTTATTACAGCGCCCCTTGCCGTATTAATAAGCATCACCCCGGGTTTCATAACATCCAGTATTTCTTTATTGATTAAATATTTAGTGGCAGTATTGAGCGGCGTATGCAGAGTAATAATATCGGATGAGCTGCACAATTTTTTTAAATCAACATACTGAAGATTATATTTTTCAGTGAGTTCTTTGTTTTCTGCAATATCATAGCCTAATAAATTGCAACC
>JBKJNM010000006.1:0-27446 GCA_046593655.1 Lacibacter sp.
GGTTCATTATTACAGGCAAAAAAAATAAATGAAATAATTAATGTGAATAGGAACTTCATATATCAATAGATTCAGTCAAAAATAAGGAAAAGGCATCCAGGGCAATGTGAAAGAGATGTGAACTGTTTTCCATCAATTGAAACTGGCAGGATTTTTATACCATAATAGTCAATTAATCGTTTATATAATATGCATACTCCAGTAATCCTTACAAAAGCCTTCTTCATCAGTTTATTTTCTTTTACTGCTCTGTGGGCAGGAGCTCAGAAAAAAAAGAAAACGGAGCAGGATCATGAGCGGTTCTTTCGTTTGGGCGCAATTGCTGCAGCCAACATTAATAGCATTGATGGCAAATCATTCACGAAAGATTACAGGTTCAATTATCAACTTGGAGCTTTTATTTTAATCAACCCAATTACCAGGATTGGCATTCAGCCGGAGGTTCATTTTGCACAAAGCACATCTACTTATTCTGATGATGCAGGGCAGATTTATGATGATCTGCGGAGTGGTAACAACCAGGTAAAAGCCAAAATGGATGTCATAAAACTAATTGGACTTGTGAATGTGGATATCGGCTCTTCTCAAAGAGTGAAATGGCAGGTAGGCCCGCAATGGAGTATGATCATTAATCAAAACACAGGTATCGAGGGTAATGCTAATGAAATATTTAAAAAAGGAGACTTCTCCGGAGTTACCGGCATCTGGATACAACTTCCCTTTGTTTTTATAGGAGCCAGATATGAACACGGGTTTACTAATCTCAACAATATTGACAACCGTGATACATGGCGTAGCCGTGCTTTCCAGGTAATGGCAGGGGTTACTTTTTGATCAATCAGAATAAGTAAAAAAATGTTTGAGAGGTTGTTTCCTTCAATAAAATTAATCCCCATATCTGCCTAACACCTTACTTACTGTATAAAATGGAAAGAATCGTAGTGCGGATGAAATCAGGCCTCCGGCTACTCTTGGAGTAATATGCGAAAAATTAGGTACAGCTTTTTTGACTTATATAGCTTACCGGATAAGATATGACCAATCCTTCGAAAAAATCTAATCATTTCATTTAAGATTGATCTAAAAACAGATAATATTCTAAGAAGGGAGGAAAAATCCCTTCTTTTTTTTAAAAAAGAATCTAATCTTTTTGGTGAATATTTCACCAACCCATACCTTTGCGCTCCCAATTCAAATTTGGGGAAGATCTTATGGCTCAACGTATCAGAATCAAATTGCAATCTTACGATCATAACCTGGTCGATAAATCTGCAGAAAAAATCGTGAAAACGGTTCGCAGCACAGGTGCTGTTGTAACAGGACCTATTCCTTTACCTACACGTAAAAGAATTTTCACTGTTTTGCGTTCGCCGCACGTTAACAAAAAGAGCCGTGAGCAATTTCAATTGTGCACACACAAGCGTTTGCTGGATATTTATACCAGCAGCAGCCGTACAGTTGATGCCCTGAGTAAGTTAGACTTACCGAGTGGTGTTGACGTAGAAATTAAAGCATGATGATTGTCTGCCCGGCGGACCATTCATCTTAGTTCTTATAAATAGTAATCATTTCACCTCTCAATACAAATTTCATTATTTGTAAAAAAGAGCTCTGAATTTTAAAAACATTCTCAACTTAAAATGTTGAGGAACATATAAACTAGCCCTTCGTGGTTAGTTTACCATCGGTACTTCCGATCCAAAGTGGAAAAAAGGAAAAGGTCGATGGTAAACGGGGATTGAATGACGCAGCCAGCGTCATGTCTCAACAACCTTACAGGGCATAAACTGTAAACAAATGAAAGGTATTATTGGCAAGAAAATTGGCATGACCAGTATCTTCAGTCCCGATGGTAAGCAAACAAGCTGTACCATTATTGAAGCTGGCCCCTGTGTTGTTACACAGGTTAAAACACAAGACGCTGACGGATACAGCGCACTGCAATTAGCTTTTGGCGACAAGAAGGAAAAGAATACAAATTCTGCACAAAAAAATCACTTCGCTAAAGCAAACACTTCTCCTAAGAAATTTGTAAAAGAATTCCGTAATTATTCTCTCGAAAAAAATATTGGTGAAACAATTACAACCGACATTTTCGCTGAAGGCGATAATGTTGAAGTAGTTGGTACTACAAAAGGAAAAGGTTTCCAAGGTGTAGTTAAACGTCATGGTTTCCATGGTGTGGGTGGTCAATCACATGGTCAGCATGATCGTTCACGTGCCCCGGGTTCTCTTGGTAACTCTTCTGATGCTGCCCGTGTAATGAAAGGTATGAAGATGGCGGGCCGTATGGGTGCAGACAGAGTGAAGGTAAAAGGATTGAAAGTGTTGAAAATTTTCCCTGAAAAGAATTACATCCTTGTAAGTGGTTCCGTACCGGGTTATAACGGTTCAATCGTGTACATCCAGAAGTAAACAAACTAATTCAAGAAGCCATGCAAGTAGACGTTTTAAATAAATCAGGAAAAGCAACAGGTCGTACGATCGAATTACCGGAAGAAATTTTTGGTATCGAACCTAATGACCATGTGATTTATCTCGCAGTTAAGCAATACCAGGCAGCACAACGGCAGGGTACGCATAAAGTGAAAACCCGTGCTGAGGTAAAGGGATCAAGCCGAAAACTTCACCGCCAGAAAGGTACCGGCGGTTCACGTAAGGGTAATATTCGTAACCCATTATATAAAGGTGGCGGTACTATTTTCGGACCAAAATCACACGGTTACGATTTTAAACTTAACCGTAAAGTAAAAGACCTGGCCAAAATGAGTGCACTTTCTTACAAAGCCAAAGAAAATGCAATTGTTATAGTTGAAGACTTTAACATGGATGCGCCTAAAACAAAGGAATTCCTGAGTGTATTAAGTAACCTCAATGTGGCCGGTAAAAAAGCATTGTTTGTGATTACTGATTACAACGATAATATATCCCGCAGCCTTCGCAACGTACCTTCTGTTGTTGGTTCTTTGCTGGCTGATGTAAATACATACGACCTCATCAATTGTGATGTGCTTGTATTAACTGAAAGTGCAGCTAAAATCTTCAGCGAAGAAGAAGAGACAGTTGCATAATTGATTATTGAACTGAATAAATAACGTCCAGATGAGACAGAGTGAAATATTAATAAAGCCGATTGTTTCTGAAAAAAGTAATCGTTTAACTGAAAAAAGAAACACGTACGCTTTTCGAGTAGGCCGTAAGGCTAACAAGCTTGAAATTAAAAAAGCGGTTGAAGAATTTTACAATGTAAAAGTACAGGAAGTGAATACCATGGTATCGCCCCGTAAGAGTAAGAACCGCATGACGAAAGCAGGTTATATCCAGGGAAGTAAACCAGCGTATAAAAAAGCATATGTAACAGTTGCTGATGGTGAAACCATCGATTTATACGGAACAGTATAAAAACAAATTGAATGGCGGGTCAAACGCCGCAAAGAATTGACATTATAAACTGAAAAGATTTTTAAAATGGCATTAAAGAAATACAAACCGGTAACCGCAGGCACACGATGGAGAATCGGTAATGCGTATGCTGAACTTACTACAGACACTCCTGAAAAGTCTTTACTTGAAAATGTAAAAGCTACAGGTGGTCGTAACGCCCAGGGACGCCGTTCTATGCGTTATATCGGTGGTGGTAACAAGAAGAAATATCGTGTTATTGATTTTAAACGCAGCAAAAAAGATGTTCCTGCTAAAGTTGCAACTATTGAATATGATCCTAACCGTACAGCATTCATCGCTTTGTTGAATTATGTTGATGGCGAGAAACGTTACATCCTTGCACCAAATGGTTTGCAGGTAGGTACAATGATTGTTTCCGGCGATGCAGTAGCACCTGAATTAGGTAATGCACTTCAAATGAAGAACATGCCTTTGGGTACAAACGTGCACAATATTGAAATGCAGCCTGGTCAGGGTGGTAAGTTGGTTCGTAGTGCAGGTACAAGCGCACAGTTAACTAACAAAGAAGGAAAATATGCTGTATTGAAAATGCCAAGTGGTGAGTTGCGTAAGGTATTGATCAATTGTTATGCAACAGTTGGTGTGGTATCAAACAGCGATCACAGTTTGGAAACTGCTGGTAAAGCTGGTGTTAATCGTTGGAAAGGTATTCGTCCACGCACACGTGGTGTAGCCATGAACCCTGTTGATCATCCGATGGGTGGTGGTGAAGGCCGTTCAAGCGGCGGTCATCCGCGTAGCAGAACGGGTAAGTATGCAAAAGGCGAAAAAACACGCACAAAGCATAAAGGTTCTAACAAGTTGATCCTTCAGCGTAAGGATGGCAGCAAACCGGCGAAGTAATAAAATCTGAAATCGAGAAAATTTATCCTTCGGCTCCTGTCAGGATTCAAAGGGGAAAAAAGAAAAAAAATATAACATGGCTCGTTCGATTAAAAAAGGTCCTTATGTAGCAGCTCACCTCGAAACAAAGGTGTTAGCGATCAATGAGGGAAAATCAAAGAAAGGTGTAATTAAAACGTGGAGCCGTCGCTCTACAATTACTCCCGATTTTGTTGGCCACACGTTCGCAGTGCACAACGGAAACAAGTTTATTCCTGTTTATGTAACTGAATTTATGGTAGGTCATAAACTGGGTGAATTTGCACCAACAAGAAACTTTAAAGGACACTCAAGTAAGAAGATTTCATAAAACGTTTAACACAGCAGGTTTAAAGTTTCAGTTTTTAAAACTTTAAACGATCAATGTTAAACATGAAAGAATAAAACAAATGGAAGCAGTAGCAAAACTTAGAAATTATCCCACATCGCCACGCAGAATGCGTTTGCTGGCAGATGTCATCCGTGGAATGGAAGTTGAAAAAGCTCTGGCAACGTTAGAGTTTCATCCGCAACATTCAGCCACACCTTTGGGCAAATTGTTAAAAAGCGCTATCAATAACTGGGAGCAAAAAAATAACGGACAAAGCGCAGCAGATTCATCGCTTATTGTAAAAACAATTTTTGTTGATGGCGCACGCATGGTTAAACGTTTGCGTCCTGCACCGCAGGGCCGGGCTTACAGGGTAAGAAAGCGCAGCAATCATGTAACCATTATTGTAGATAAAAAATTAATTGATAAAATTTAAACCATTCTATGGGTCAGAAAGCAAATCCAATTGGTAACAGGTTAGGGATCATCCGCGGATGGGATAGTAACTGGTATGCCAGTAAAAAAGACTATGCAGGTAAACTGATCGAAGACAACAGGATCAGAACTTATCTCAATGCCCGTATTAATAAAGGTGGTATTTCTAAAATTGTGATTGAGCGTACACTCAACAAGTTGATCGTAACCATTCACACTTCAAAACCAGGAATTATCATTGGTAAAGGTGGTGGTGAAGTAGATCGTATTAAAGAAGAATTAAAGAAACTGACCGGTAAGGAAGATGTTCAGATAAATATTTTGGAAATCCGTCGTCCGGAAGTTGATGCAACAATTGTTGCTGATACGATTGCACGTCAGATTGAAAACCGTATCAATTACAAACGTGCTGTGAAGATGGCGATTGCTTCTGCCATGCGTATGGGTGCTGAAGGAATTAAAGTGAAAGTAGCCGGACGTTTGGGTGGTGCTGAAATTGCCCGTACTGAAGAAATTAAACAAGGCCGTACTCCCTTACATACTTTCCGTATGGATATTGATTATGCCAACCTGTTTGCCTTAACAGTATATGGGAAGATTGGCATTAAAGTATGGATTTGTAAAGGTGAAGTATTAACCAAGCGTGACCTGAACCCCAACATCATTGGCGGCAAGAGTGATGTAAGTGATCGTAAAGATCGTCGTGATGAAAGAGGTGGTGATAATAGAGGTGGTGGAGATAGAAGAGATGATCGTCGTGGCGGTGGCGGTGGTGGACAACGCAGAGACAGCCGTAAAGGATAATAAGACAAATAAGTATGGAGCAATAAGTACAAATTAAAATGTACGATGGCAACATACAAATCAAATAACAAATAGTAACAAGAAATATAACAGACAATGTTACAGCCGAAAAGAACAAAACACAGAAAACAGCAGAAAGGTCGTATCCGGGCTGTGGCTAAGCGTGGCAGCATTATATCATTTGGATCTTATGCTTTAAAAGCATTGGAGCCAATATGGTTAACCAACCGCCAGATAGAAAGTGCACGCCAGGCCATGACACGGGCAATGAAGCGTGAAGGGAATGTGTGGATCCGTGTGTTTCCTGATAAAATCATTACACGTAAACCTGCAGAGGTTCGTATGGGTAAAGGTAAAGGTAACCCTGAAGGATGGGCTGCTATCATTGAGCCGGGACGTATTTTGTTTGAAGCGGATGGTGTTACCGAAGCAGTTGCAAAAGAAGCAATGGCATTGGCTGCACAAAAGCTTCCTATAAAAACAAAATTCATCGTACGCAGAGATTTAATGGCGTAATAATAAAGTTGAACTGACTAAACTGATTAACATGGCAACAAAGACAACTGATTATTTAAAGAGCATAAAAGAGCTGAATGTTACAGATCTCACAGCACGCATTAAAGAAGATGAAATGCGTTTAAAGAAGCTTGAGTTTGCACACGCTATTTCTCCTTTGGAGAACCCCGTGAGCATACGTGGACTTCGCCGTGATATTGCCCGTTTAAAAACAGAATTAAGCAAGAAACAATTGGGTATGTAATGCCCATCTTCCTTGAACTAGGGAATAAAGAAAAAAAGCAAAACAATGTTAGAAAGAAATTTGCGCAAAACAAAGACAGGTGTTGTAACCAGCAGCAAAATGGATAAAACCATTACGGTGGCGGTTGAACGTAAAGTAAAACACCCTATCTATGGAAAGTTCGTAAAGAAAACGACCAAGTTCCATGCCCATGATGAAAAGAATGAGTGCGGTATTGGCGATACAGTGAAGATCATGGAAAGCCGTCCGCTGAGCAAAACAAAGCGTTGGAGACTGGTTGAAGTTGTAGAGAAAGCGAAATAAGAAAGTTTCATGCTGCAAGCTGTAAGCTGCAGACAGATTATAAAGTGAATAAAGTTTTTTCAAATAGCTGACAGCATTAAACTGAAAGCGAAAAGCGAAATAAAATGATTCAGCAAGAAAGCAGATTAAACGTAGCCGATAACAGTGGTGCCAAAGAAGTGCTTTGCATCAAAGTATTAGGAAACAGCGGCCAGGATTATGCAAAAATCGGCGATAAAATTGTTATTACAGTAAAGGATGCATTACCAGGCGGCGGTATTAAAAAAGGTACTGTAGCAAAAGCTGTTATTGTACGCACTAAAAATAAATTGCGTCGTAAAGATGGTTCTTATATCCGCTTTGACGATAACGCAGTTGTAATTCTGAATGCTTCTGATGAACCCCGTGGTACACGTATCTTCGGGCCGGTAGCAAGAGAGTTACGTGATAAAGGCTACATGAAAATTATTTCATTGGCGCCTGAAGTATTATAAAAAAATGCTGAAAGCAGAACGCTGACAGCATAAGCAATTAAGAAAGAAAATTTTTAGCTAAGCCTTTAGCGTTTAGCATTAAGCTTTAAGCATACAAAAATGAGAAAGAGATTTAAACCTAAGTTTAGCATCAGGAAAGGCGATTCAGTAGTTGTTATTGCCGGTGATGATAAAGATGTATTGAAGCCACGTACTGTCCTGGAAGTATTTCCTGATGCTGCCCGTGTATTGGTTGAAGGTGTAAACATTGTAACAAAGCATACCAAGCCGTCGGCTCAAAATACAAAAGGTGGTATTGTGAAGAAAGAAGCTCCCATTCATATTTCAAATGTGATGTTGTGGGATGGTAAACAAGCCACTAAAGTACAGCGCAGCCGTGAAAACGGTAAGCTGGTAAGGGTTTCAAAAAAATCAGGACAACCCGTAAAATAATTTAGCCAAGGTTAAAAAATAAGAAGATGAGCACTACAAAATATACACCCCGTTTAGTAAGTAAGTACAAAACAGAAGTTGTACCTGCCTTAATGAAACGTTTTGGATACAAAAGCGTCATGCAGGTTCCGAAACTGGAAAAAATATGTTTGAACCGTGGCGTAAACGGTGCGGTGAATGACAAGAAACTGGTAGATATTGCTATTGATGAACTCGGCATAATTACCGGACAAAAAGCAGTAGCAACCATGTCTAAGAAAGATATCTCCAACTTTAAACTGCGAAAGAACATGCCCATTGGTGCAAGAGTTACTTTACGTGGTGTAAATATGTATGAGTTCTTAGATCGATTGATTTCTGCATCACTTCCACGTGTACGTGACTTTAAAGGTGTAAATGAAAAGTCATTTGATGGTCGTGGAAACTTTACAATGGGTTTAACCGAGCAGATTATTTTTCCTGAAATTGATATTGACAAAGTGAATAAAATCACGGGTCTGGATATCACTTTCGTAACATCAGCTTCAACCAATGAAGAAGCTTATGAGTTGCTGAAGGAAATGGGTATGCCATTTAAAAATGCTAAAAAAGATTAATTATAAATTATGGCTAAAAAATCAATTACAGCCCGTCAACACAAAAGAGAAAAAAAGGTAGCTCAGTATGCTGAGAAGCGTGCTGCTTTGAAAGCTGCCGGTGATTATGCCGGTTTGGACCTGTTGCCAAAGAATGCATCGCCGGTACGTTTAAAAAACCGCTGCCAGCTTACCGGACGTTCAAGAGGTTACATGCGTTACTTTGGTGTATCCCGTGTAATGTTCCGTGACATGGCGCTGAATGGAATTATTCCTGGTGTAAAGAAAGCCAGTTGGTAATTCAAAAATAATCCTGAAAGGGATGATGTGCAGGTATTGAATATGATGTGCATCAAAAGAAAACAAATTTTAAATCATTCAATTAAAGAATAAAATGGTTACAGATCCTATTGCAGATTTTCTTACCCGTGTTCGGAATGCTCAGATGGCAGGCCACAGAATTGTAGAAATTCCTGCTTCTAATTTAAAAAAGCGTATTACTGAAATCTTATACGATCAAGGATATGTTTTAAAATACAAGTTTGAAGAAGACAGTAAACAAGGTGTTATCAAAATTGCTTTGAAATACGATCCTCAAACACGTATCCCAGCAATTCAATCATTGGAGCGTGTAAGTCGTCCGGGTTTACGCCAGTATGCAAAGCCTGATGAGTTTCGGCGTGTTAAGAATGGTTTGGGTATTGCCATCATCAGTACATCGAAAGGTGTAATGACAGATAAGCAGGCCAAAGCAGGTAATGTTGGTGGCGAAGTGTTGTGTTATATCTACTAAGAATAAGAAATTGTTGCTGATACATTAAGCTGAACTATACTAAGCTGACCGGTCAACAACCAAACAATAATAAATAAAACAGAATTTATGTCTCGTATAGGAAAAAAACCGGTTACCATTCCACAAGGCGTTACAATTACAGTTGGAAGCGACAATGTGGTTACTGTAAAAGGACCCAAAGGCGAATTAAAAGAAAGCATTGACCGTGATATCACTGTTGAAGTAAAAGATGCTGAAGTGATCTTCAACCGTCCAACTGATCAGGGTCGTCATCGTGCAATGCATGGTTTGTACCGTTCTTTGGTTTCAAACATGGTAAAAGGTGTAACTGAAGGATTTCAAAAGAAACTGGAATTGGTAGGTGTGGGTTATAAAGCCGCTAACCAGGGTAATGTACTTGATCTTGCTTTAGGTTATTCGCACAATATCATTTTTGAAATTCCCAGCGAATTAAAAGTTGCTACCGCACAGGAAAAGGGGCAGAACCCAATGATTACTTTGGATGGAATAGATAAGCAATTGCTTGGTGCCGTTGCTGCAAAAATTCGAAGCTTGCGTAAGCCTGAACCATATAAAGGAAAGGGTGTGAAGTATGTTGGGGAATTTATACGTCGTAAGGCAGGTAAAGCAGCAGGTAAATAAAACAGTTCATTAGTTAACAGATATAGTAAGTTAACTGCTAATACAAAAATTAAATAGTCTTCTGGCAGAATCAGAAGATAAAAAGAAAGAAAGATGAAAACAGATAACAAAGTCATCAGAAGACAAAAAATCCGCTATGCTGTTCGTAAGAAAGTAGTTGGTAGTACTGCAAAACCCCGTTTGAGTGTATTTCGCAGTAACACTGAAATCTATGCTCAGTTGATTGATGATGTTACCGGAACTACTATTGCTTCTGCATCTTCGAAAGACAAAGACATTAAAGCACAGAAAGGAACTAGGGTTGAAGTGAGTAAGTTGGTGGGTGCTGCTATAGCACGTAAAGCTTCTGAGCTTGGTCTTTCAACAGTTGTTTTTGACCGTGGTGGTTTTTTATATCATGGCCGTGTAAAAGCAATTGCTGAAGGTGCACGTGAAGGTGGATTAATATTCTAATCATACGTAAACATTTAATAAAACATAAATGTCGAAAGTAATTACAAACAAAGTGAAAGCAGGTGATCTGGAACTGAAAGAAAAAGTAGTTTCCATTAACCGTGTTGTTAAAACAACCAAAGGTGGTCGTGCCTTCAGTTTCTCTGCACTCGTGGTAGTAGGAAATGAAAATGGTGTGGTAGGTCATGGTTTAGGTAAAGCAAAAGAAGTACAACAGGCAATTGCAAAAGGAATTGAAGATGCGAAGAAGAATCTCATCAAAGTTCCGGTTATGAAAGGCACTATACCTCATGATCAGCTCGCAAAAGAAGGCGCTGCAAAAGTGTTTATTAAGCCTGCTGCACACGGTACCGGTGTAATTGCCGGTGGAAGTATGCGTGCTGTTTTGGAGAGTGCCGGTATTACCGACGTATTAGCAAAATCGTTGGGTTCGGCTAATCCACACAACGTGGTAAAGGCAACATTCAAAGCATTGGCAATGTTGCGTGAACCAATCAATGTGTCTAAAACACGTAACCTGGCATTAAAGAGAGTATTTAACGGATAAAATGGTAGAAGGTAGAAGGCATAAGGTAAAAGGCTGAAGCCGGCAATCTTACACCTTACACCATACACCTTAAACCTTTTAGGGATATGAAAAAGATAAAAATCACTTTAGTAAAAAGTCCGATAGACAGACCTGAACGCCAGAAGCAAACGCTGAAAGCATTGGGTTTGAATAAGACAAATTCTACCAACGAGGTAGAAGGAACTCCCCAGATACTTGGTATGATTAATAAAGTCAATCACCTGTTGAAGGTTGAAGAGTTAGCATAAGTCTGTAAGCTGAAGATTGAACATCAATCGTATATCAGCAATTTAATAACAAAGCGAGGGGTGATTCCCCGAAAGTACAAAATCAATAAAAGATGAAACTGCACAATTTAAAACCTGCTGAAGGTTCAACGCACAAAGTAAAACGTTTAGGCCGTGGTGAAGCATCCGGCAAGGGTGGTACATCTACAAAAGGTAACAAGGGCGGACAAAGCCGTGCCGGTTATAAGAGTAAAATGGCCCATGAAGGTGGTCAGATGCCTATTCAGCGTCGTATTCCAAAACGTGGATTTAAAAACCCTGATCGTATTGAATACCGTGTTTTCAATCTCGGACAAATTGAACAACTCGCAGAAAAATATTCCATCACTGAATTTTCAGTTGAGAATTTATATATCAATGGGTTGATCAGCCGTACCGACAGAGTAAAAATTCTTGCAAATGGTGAAATTAAAACCAAGTTCGCTGTTAAAGTAAATGCTTTGAGCGAAAAAGCAAAAGCTGCTATAGAAGCAGCCGGTGGAAGCGTTGAAATTGTGAAGTAATTTTTACCGATATTTGTCCGACGCATGAAAATGCGTCTTTTTTCTTTTCAGCAATTATTAAAAATAGAAATTCTCAGTGAAAAAACTCATACAAACCCTAAAGAATATCTGGAGCATTGAAGAGTTGAAGAATAAAATTATTTACACTCTTTTACTGTTACTGGTTTATCGTGTGGGTTCACATATTGTTTTGCCGGGTGTAGATCCTAACGGCCTGGAAGCATTGAATTCAAAAGCCAAAGAGGGTATCTTAGGAATTTTTGATTCATTTGCAGGTGGTGCTTTTTCAAGTGCTTCTATTTTTGCATTGGGTATCATGCCTTATATCTCCGCTTCTATCTTTATGCAATTGATGAGCATTATGGTTCCTCAGTTGCAAAAGATGCAGAAGGAAGGTGAGAGCGGACGTAAGAAGATCAACCAATGGACAAGATATTTGACAGTCATTGTTACCATTTTCCAGGCAAGTGCATATGTAACTTATCTTAAAAGCCCGGAAATTGCACAAGGAGCCATCATAGAATCGTTCACCGGATTTTTCTGGTTATCAACTACAGTTGTTTTAACTGCAGGTACATTGTTTGTAATGTGGTTGGGCGAACGTATTACAGATAAAGGATTAGGTAATGGTACATCTTTGATTATCATGATTGGAATCCTTGCCCGTTTTCCTGCATCTATTGCTGCCGAGTTTGATTCTAAATCAAGCAGCGCAGGTGGTGGTTTACTTACCTTCATGATTGAGATTGCTATTTTGATAGCCATTATCATGGGATTGATCATTCTTGTACAGGGTGTTAGAAAGATTGCTATCAATTATGCCAAGCAAATTGTTGGTAACCGCCAGTTTGGTGGTGCAAGACAGTTCTTACCTATTAAAGTAAACAGCTCAGGTGTAATGCCTATCATCTTTGCGCAGGCAATCATGTTCTTGCCTACATTACTTACAGGGTTTAATTCAACAAAAGGCATTGCTGCAACATTAAGCGATCATGGTAATGTTTGGTATATGCTTATTTATTCAATTCTTGTAATTGGATTTACATTCCTGTATACAGCTTTGATCTTTAATCCAAAGCAAATTGCAGATAACTTAAAACAGAATAATGGATTTGTACCGGGTGTTAAACCGGGACAGCCTACTGCTGATTATATTGGGCAGATCATGGATCGTATTACTTTACCAGGCGCTGTGTTCCTTGCTATTGTTGGTATTTTACCGGGCGTAGCAAAGAACTTAGGTGTAACAAGCGGTTTCTCTACTTTCTTTGGAGGCACCTCATTGTTAATTATGGTGGGTGTAATTTTAGATACTTTGCAGCAAATTGAAACACATTTACTGATGCGGCAATATGATGGTTTGATGAAGGGCGGTAAGATACAGGGGCGCCAGACAGTATCTTCATCAGCTATTTAATAAATACATTGAAATACAACAAACCCTGGCAAACAAAGCCGGGGTTTTTTATAAACGAGTTATGATTCATTATCGTTCACCTGTTGAAATTGAATTGATCCGAAAAAGTGCTTTGCTGGTAGGCGAAGCAATTGCTGAAGCAGGTAAAATGCTAAAAGCAGGTGTTACAACTATGCAGTTGGATACAAGAGTAGAGCAGTATATCCGTGACAATAAAGCAGCACCCTCTTTTAAAAACTATCAGAACAGTTATCCTTTTGCAACCTGTATATCGGTTAATGATGCTGTGGTGCATGGTTTTCCAACGAATAATGTTTTGAAAGATGGTGATATTGTTTCAGTTGATGTAGGTGCTTTTATGAACGGATATCATGGCGACAGTGCTTATACTTTTATTATTGGATCAACAACAGATGAAGTAAAAAAACTACTTCGTATAACTAGAGAATCATTATATAAAGGAATTGAAAAAGCAGTGCATGGTAATCGTGTTGGTGATGTTGCATATGCTATCCAGGATTATACTGAAAAGCAACATGGTTATGGTGTAGTAAGAGAATTGGTAGGTCATGGTATTGGCAGGAACCTGCATGAAGATCCGCAGGTACCAAACTTCGGCAAACGTGGAACAGGTGCCAAATTAAAAGAAGGAACTGTGATTGCCATTGAACCCATGATCAATCTCGGTACAAAAGATGTGTTTCATGATGAAGATGGATGGACCATCAGAACTATTGACAGAAAGCCATCGGCACATTACGAACATACAGTTTGTGTAAAAAAAGGGAAAGCAGATATTTTATCTTCATTTGTTGCTATTGAAACGGCTGAAAAAACTAATCCAAATCTCGATAGTTCTTATTACTGATTCATTTCTTACATTACACATGTAATACCGACGCTGCTTTTAATTGCTTTTTTAAATTAGCAGGATTAAGAATGCAGGTCGGTATGATGCCAATTCAGAAACTTCTTTTTTAATTAATGGTATAATAAAAGTGTATGATCAAAAAAATAATATGCATGAGTGTTGCAACCTGCTTCACTCATTTTTTATTAGCACAAAGTGCTGAAACAATTAAGATCAGGCAATACAGGCAGGCGAATGAACATCAGCTCATTTCTGATTTTGTTTCTTTTCTTTCCATTCCAAATATTGTGGGTGATTCAGTCAACATCAGGCGCAATGCAGATTATATTATGAAGGCCATGAGCGCCAAAGGAATTCAGAATATTCAATTACTTTATCCAACTACCACAAAGTCTGTCCCGGCAGTATATGGCGAAATAAATACGCCCGGCGCTACACAAACTATTATCTTCTATGCTCACTACGATGGACAACCCGTGAATGCCGCACAGTGGGCCAAAGGACTATCACCGTTTGAACCAAAATTATTGACTGCATCCTTAGATGAAAATGGAACAATCATTGATTTTCCAACAAAAGAAAAGGCATACGATTCGCAATGGCGCATTTATGCAAGAGGAGCCAGCGATGATAAAGCCGGTGTAATGGCAATCCTCAATGCATATGATGCAATCATTAAAACAGGAATGAAGCCAACTGTGAATATCAAATTCTTTTTTGAAGGGGAAGAAGAAGCTGGCAGCGATCATTTGTATGAAATACTGCAGGAGTATAAAAGTTTATTGCAAAGTGATCTGTGGGTCATTTGTGATGGGCCTGTGCATCAGTCAGGAAAAAAGCAAGTCGTGTTTGGAGTAAGAGGTGATGCACATGTAAGTGTAACTGTTTACGGATCAAAACGCCCTTTGCATAGTGGTCATTATGGAAACTGGGCACCAAACCCTGCCATGCTGCTATCTCAACTACTTAGTTCAATGAAAGATAAAAATGGCAAAGTAACCATTAAAGGATTTTATGATGATGTGATTCCGTTGACTATGAGTGAAAAAAAAGCATTGAAAGAAGTGCCACCTGTTGATATACAAATGAAAAATGAGTTGGGTTTTACACAACAGGAGATCCGTGATATGTCTTTGGCTGAATCAATCAATCTTCCTTCTTTGAACATTAATGGTATGAACAGTGCCAATGTGGGTAAGAATGCAAGTAATGTAATACCAACTATTGCAGCAGCAGTACTTGATCTGCGTTTAGTTGTTGGTAATGATTGGAAACGACAGCAACAAAAAGTAGTGGCGCATATTAAGAGCCAGGGCTATTATGTAATTGAGCAGGAACCAACAGATGAAGAGCGGAAAAAATATGCAAAGATTGCAAAGGTAAATCTGAGCAGTGGTTATAATGCACAAAAAACATCCATGGATTTGCCTATTGCCAAAAAAGTAATTGTTGCCGTTCAGTCCACTGTTCCGGATAAGGTAGTGTTGATGCCAACCTTGGGAGGAAGTCTTCCCCTGTTTGTATTTGAACAATACCTGAAAGCAAAAACAATCACTATTCCTGTTGCAAATCATGATAACAATCAACATGCGGAAAATGAAAATATCCGCATACAGAATTTATGGAACGGAATTGAAACAATGGCAGCTTTGATGATGATGAAATGATAGGAAGTAAAGTTTTTTTTAATCAAAGCAATACGATATGTCAAATGATCACAAGCAAAACGAAGAACTGAACGAAGAGGAAAGAGAAAAGCTTCGATTGGAAAATGAAATTCTGAAACTGAAAATGCAGGCTGAGCTTGGTGCTATGTTTGGAGAAATGGGCGATGAACTTACGCCGGAAATGGAGCATGCCTTTTTACAGAATATCCTTGCATTTAAGGAAGAATATAAAAACATGAAGATGGTGAAGGTTTATGACCTGCTGGGGCAACCTGTTTACAAACCTTTTAATACAATGAGTGAGGATGAATTGAAACCGGAGCTGAAACGACTGCTTGAATTGATGAAAGAAAAAAATGTACTGTTTCATGTAAAAACGAAATACCCGCCTGAGCTTATTTACCGGTTTATTACAGAAGAATTATTTCAACATGAAACAGATGATGTGCAGGTGGAAGGTATGTCGTTAAACTTTAGTTATGAAGAATTTCATCCCAATCATAAAGCAGATATTGAAGAAGGAATGATGGAGTTTTTAAAACATTGGTTTGAACAAAGTTTTGATGACGATTCAATGATACTTTCAGACCAGATGATTTTACCTGATGGTCCGGTACCATTGCTTATTTCAAAACAGGATGTTCTGCGTAAACTCAAGTTGTTCTTCGACAGTTACCGGAAATTTGAAGACTGTGGTTTTGCAGTAGCGGATATTGCTTTTCAATGGGATGAGTTGCAGAGTAAAGGTATGGGACATGCAGAAGGCAGCGTAAAATATACTGCTGTGCTTGAAAATGGAGAGGAGCAATTAATAGAAGGAGTGTTCAAAATTTATTTTTCAAATGAGTTTGGAAAATGGCAGGTGATGTATTTTGTTTTTCCGGGTTTTAACTGGTGAGTATGAAGAAAGAAAAAAAACTGATTGTAATTGGTAGCGGTGCTGCAGGTTTTTTTTGCGCTATCAATGCAGCAATGTTGAACCCCTCTTTACAAGTAATCTTACTGGAAAAAACAAGCAAGCTTTTATCGAAAGTAAAAGTTAGTGGTGGTGGCCGTTGTAATGTAACCCATGCCTGCTTTGATTTACAGGAGATGAGTAAACGGTATCCCCGTGGGGAGCATTTTGTACGCAAAGCATTTCATCAATTCTTTACAACCGATACGATTGCATGGTTTGAAGAAAGAGGAGTGAAGTTGAAAGCAGAGGCTGATGGCCGGATGTTTCCAGTAACCAATTCATCTCAATCAATTATTGATTGTTTAATGAAAGATGTGAACACTTATGGTGTAGAAATATTGATGAACAGGGATGTACGAAAGTTGAAGGTTGAAAGTGGAAAGTGGAAAGTGGAGTTAAGTAATAATGAGATCATGGAAGCTGATTTTGTTTGTGTGGCAAGCGGGGGTTTCCCTAAGCTGCAGCAATTTGAATGGTTAAAAAACACAGATCATCAGATTGTTCCGCCGGTTCCATCTTTATTCACCTTTAATATTCCCAACCATCCAATTACAAAGCTGATGGGTGTGAGTGTGCCTGATGCAACAATTAAAATACAATCAACTAAGTTAAAAAATACCGGCCCATTGCTGATTACACATTGGGGAATGAGCGGGCCCTGTGTATTAAAATTATCTGCCTGGGGTGCAAGAGAATTACAAGAAAAGAATTATGATTTTTCGATTGTTGTGAATTGGTTAAATGACCGGAAAGAGCAGGAGTTGAAAGAACAATTACAATTCACCCGTAATAATAACGGATCGCAAAAGATCAGCAACAATAATTTATTTCAACTGCCAAATCGGTTGTGGCAATTTCTCTTACAGGAAGCAGCAATAAAAGGAGAATGGCGATGGGCCGATCTGCTATCGAAAGAACAGAATAAACTCATACAGTTATTAACCGCTCATGAATTTCATGTAAAGGGTAAAACAACATTCAAGGAAGAGTTTGTAACAGCGGGTGGTGTTGATCTGAAACAGGTTGATCCCAATACAATGCAAAGCAAGCTGCATCCCGGTTTATTTTTTGCCGGCGAAATATTAGATGTAGATGGCATCACCGGTGGATTTAATTTTCAACACGCATGGACCAGTGGCTTTATTGCTGCCAAAAGCATTGCTGCTTTGAAATAGAAACGCTGATGCTGCAAATTGGGCCGGATGGTAACGGATAAAACACAGGAAAAGATTGTGTGATAAAAAATCAACTTTGATCCGCAAAAATCAGCGTCATCAGCGTTTCTATCACTAACTTTAAGCAAACCAATCAGCATGTCATCATCCCGTAGAAATTTTATCAGAAACCTTACTGCTACTACAGGCATCTTTACTTTTTTACCGTTGACTGATTCTTTATTTGCCAGGGAAGCAGAAAAAAAATACCGGCAATTTCAATCACTTGAATCCAGTGATGCCATGAGTGATGAAGATTTCTGGGGATGGGTGAAAGAACAATACACGGTATCGCCCAATTTATTAAATCTCAATAACGGTGGCGTAAGTCCGCAACCAAAAGTGGTGCAGGATGCACATATCCGTTTTTATCAATTCAGTAATGAAGCTCCTTCATATTATATGTGGCGAACACTGGATGAAGGAAGAGAAGCATTGCGTAGTAAACTCGCTGAGCTTGCCGGTTGCGATGCAGAAGAACTCGCTATCAACCGCAATGCAACCGAAGGATTGAACACGGTCATCTTTGGTTTGAATTTAAAAGCAGGTGATGAAGTGGTACTCACCAAACAGGATTATCCCAACATGATCAATGCATGGAAGCAAAGGGAAAAGAGAGATGGAATCAAATTAGTTTGGTTGAATCTGAACCTGCCTGAAGAAAATGAAGATGCCATTGTTCAGCAATATGTAAATGCATTTACTTCTAAAACAAAGATTGCTCATGTAACACATTTAATTAACTGGACAGGGCAATTTTTACCAATCAAAAAAATTGCAGATGAAGCACACAAACGTGGTATTGAAGTAATAGGTGATGGGGCACATTCATTTGGTCACACTGATTTTAAAATCCCTGATTTGGGTTGCGATTATTTTGCCACATCTCTGCACAAGTGGTTATGTGCTCCATTCGGCAGTGGATTGCTTTGGATCAAAAAAGAAAAGATCAAAAATATCTGGGCATTGCTCAGCAATAATGAACCTGATGGCACAGATATCCGCAAATTTGAAAGTCTTGGTACACGTTCTTTTGCCAGCGAAATGGCTATTGGCAATGCAGTTGATTTTCAAAATGTGATCGGATCTAAACGAAAAGAAGAACGGCTTCGGTTTTTAACAGATTATTGGAACAGTCGTGTAAGTGATCTTAAACGGGTTTCTTTTCACCAGTCAAAAAATAAAAAAACCTATTGCGCTATTTCATCACTTGCCATAGAAGGCATGAAACCAGCCGATGTGGCAGGTACTTTACACACAAAACATAAAATACATACCGTAGCTATCGATTGGGAAAATATTCATTGTGTGCGGATAACACCACATGTGTACACATCAACCAAAGACCTGGATAGGTTAATTGCAGCTGTAAGACTTATGGCGAAATGATTTTTTGCAACCCTTTGGTACGAATATTGGTCTTTAAGGGTATTAGTCATTAATTGAAATATAATTCCATGAAACAAATTTTTACTCTTTCAATTTTCCTGCTGGCAACAGTTTTAAGTTTTGCACAAGGCAAAGGAAAAGATAAAGCAAAAGGAAAGCAGAAAACAGAAGTAAAATCTACTGTTCCTGCTCCAACAGGTCATACAACAAAGCCTGAGGTAGATACAAAACAGAAGCCTCAGATTTATCAAAAAGCAGATACAACAAAAAATGGCAATGCAACAAATCCATCTGCAGCATCTGAAAGTCAGAGTGGAAATAATAATGCCTCAACAGGAACTCAATCGGGTGGTCAAACACAAACAACTACTGCTACTGGTGAATCTGTATTAGGTCAATCATCTAATTCAGGGGCACAACCTCAGAGCGGAAAAAATAATTCAACAGCTTCAGGTCAAACAAGTGCTGAAAGTAATAATACTCCTGTTGGGAGTAACCAGGGTGAATCAACAAAGGGAGTGGGGAAACAAAAAGATAAATTAAAGAACAACCAGAATGGGAATGGCAACTCTAAAAACAGGGCTAATATTCCAACACAGGTTCGTAATTCATTCAATGCAGATTATCCCTATGCAGTGAATGATGTTTGGAAAAAAAACCGTGGTGATTGGACTGTAACTTTTGGTCATGGTATCTGGAATTCAATTGCTACCTATCACAGTAATGGTGAAAGAGTTGATACAAGAACTCCGGTTCGCAGAGATCAAACTCCAAGACCTGTGCAGGATGAAATATTCAAACGCTTTCCGCAAACAAATCCAAAAGATATTATTAAAATTGAAAAACCAAAAAATCCAAACCTGTTCCAGGTAGTAGTTGAACAGGCAGGAATAATGAAGACTTTGGTTTTTGATGAAAAAGGAAAATTAATTTCGCAACAATAAGATAGAAAGTAAAAAATAAAATGCCGGGCTTTCGTCCGGCATTTTATTTTAATATCTCCAACTTGTAAGATCAGCTCCCTTCGGGCTTCTTGTTTTTACTTCTTCGGCCCAGCGTGTAATAAACATTTGATTGTAACGTAAACGGCTGATGTAATTTGGTTGCGTATGATCTCCGTTCCAGCAATGTTCAGCTCTGTCGCCATAATCAACAAAGGCATCCGCTTTGGGGTTCGTTAATCTTTTCAAACGTTCTTCCATTAAGTACACAGCATTATTGAGATAGTAATTATCCATATCGCCACAATAGATTTTTATTTTTCCTTTTAAATGCTCACCGATCTTGCTCCAATCACGTTCAAGAATATGACCAAGATCGTAATGCTCTTTCCAATAGGCTGCAACTGTTGTATCAATTTCTCCTGTGTATTTATTCCAGATAGGTTGAGGATAACCATCATCACCCACAGGTGAATAAACAGATTCCCACACATCCCATTGATCGCCACTCCGGCTATTAGTTCCTAATGCAAGTTCCCGGTGATTGCCATCTTTTACATAGGAGTCAACATGACCCAGATAATTTCTGTGACCGGGTCTTAATGTTTTTTTGAAAGGGCCTTCCTGATAATAGGCGTTCTTATCTTTATAAATATCAATAACAGTGTACGCTCTGAAATCAATCGGGTCGGGACATGCACTATAACAACCATTGAACTGTGTTGGATAAAAGATTTGGGCAGCCAACACTTCCCATCCACCTGTACTTCCGCCATACATAAATCTTGCCCAGCCTTCACCAATGCCTCTGAAACGTTTTTCAATTTCCGGAATTAATTCATAAACGATGGCATCGCCGTAGGGTCCGTTGTTGGCACTGTTCACTGCATAACTATCATCATAAAAAGGAGTAGGATGTTGTATTTCAATGGCAATAACTCTTGGAAAATCAGGACCGCTCCATTGTTTATAAAAATTATAAGCTTCCTGTTGTACAATGCGGTTGTAACCGGAGAGATTAAACCTTGCAATATAATCGGGTTTCAGATCAGGATCAGGCGGGTCTGTTCTGAACCCACCGAAATCAGCAGGATAATGCCCATGAAAAACAGCAAGCGGATATTTTACTTTTGAATGTGAGTCCCAACCTTCGGGTAACAATACATGTGCACCAATATACATGGGTCGGCCCCAGAATTCTGTTAGGAGCTTGCTTTGTATTTTAATGTGTTTGATATACTTCGTGTCTTTAGGAGAATCAATGGGAGGGATCTTGCTATCCAGTTTCAACGTTACAACATCACTACCAGTGTTACTGAAACGAAGTTGTAACGGCTTGTTATAAAGATTGCCGGGTGCTGTGTTCCAATGTTGACCTTCGCCTCTGTCCATTGGAAGTTTTACAGTATGGCCATCTTTACGTTTAAACGTTTCGTAACGGTGCAATACTACCTGGATAAAATAAGTGCCTGCTTTGAGCTGTTTCATATTTTCAACAGGATAACCAAATGCCTTTGCATCAATGATCTTTGTTTCGCCCGGTTTCCAGGAATCTACATTCATCCCAAATACTTGCTGTGTTTGAGGCCCGTCACTTATCTGAAACCTCGGTTCTGCTTTATTAGTAGTACTGAGAAGCAATAATAAACGGCCATCAATAGATTTGTTGTTGAACTGAGTTGGATAAGGGATCAGGAATTTTGTTTGCGCATGAACAAGTGTAGAAAAAAAGAGCAGGGAAAATATAAGGGAATGGAAGTACTTCATAACAGTTGATTTAATAAAGAAAGTTAAGTGAAATTTCGCTGAGTTTGGCAGGCACATAAAGACGATCTTCCTGTTCAATTATTTCCCTTAATTTGCCGCCTTAACTGTTTGAGAAAGCTGATGTATTTATTTTTCAAAAAACTCACTCTATTTGCGCTCTGGTTGTATTGCAAACGTTTTGCTATACACAACCGTTCACTTTTAGCTATTAAAAATCCAACCATATTAGGATGCAATCATCCAAACTCTTTTTTAGATGCAATGGTTGTAGGTGTAAAAATGAAAAAGCCTGTTCATTTTATTACCCGCAGCGATGTGTTTAAAAAAGCATGGGTACGTTCTATTTTACGATCTGTAAACATGATACCCATTTACCGCATTCGTGATGGGAAAAATAACCTCGGAAAAAACGATCTTACATTTGAGGAATGCAGGCAGATACTTAAACGGGGCGAACACGTACTCATTTTTGTAGAAGGTTTTTGTCAGCATCAAACTACTTTGCAATTGCCTTTAAAAAAGGGTGCTCCCCGAATGTTTATACAGGCAGTAGAAGATGGGTTGGACATTAAACTTTTACCCGTATGGATCCGCTACAATTCATTTGTAAAATTTCCGAAAGAGATTGATATCAATTTCGGGACAGCTTTTGGCAAAGAAATTTTAACAGGAGCAGTAGAGAACAGTGCAAAAATGCTTGCAATCAATACAGCCAACGCAAACCAGTTACAACAACTTTCTGAAATTGAACATCCAAAACCAGTCACTTTCAGCAAAGCCATTTTATTGCTGCCTGCCATGCTTGGTATACTCACCCATATTTTATTTTATTACCCATTGCAAAAACTTGCATCCAAACTGCAGGGCGATATACATTACGACAGTATTTTATTTTGCGTCCTTGCTTTTTTATACCCTTTTTACCTGTTGCTGATTGGATTATTGTTTTATTGTTTGCTGGGCGCCTGGTGGGGATTGGGTGCTGTGTTCTTACTTCCTTTGCTGGCGAAAGCTTATACCATGTGGAAATGAAAACTTAATGGCAATATGTAGGTTGGCAATGAAGCTCTCTAGTCTAAATGAGCAAAATACTTCATCATTTACAGCATTTTTAAAGAGGAGATTGCCGCCATTTAACTGAAAGTATAAGTGAGTGACACAACCGGGATGCCCCGAAAAACCGCAGCCCACCCCAAAAACCGCCTTTTCCTCCTGTATTTCCCCTTCAAATGCTTTGCTGCAAAGCCTTTTAACCTTAACTTTGCGACCCCGAACTAAAAAACAAAATCGGGATTATTTTATGTCAGAAAACGAAATTATTAACACAAACGCTGATGCACAGGAGAATGGTGCTCCAACTGAAATTGGAGAAACATCTGCAGCGACAACAAATGCACCTGTGGAAGCAACTGCTGTTGCTGTTACTGAAAAACCAGAGGTTATTAAAGTAGAGCAAACTGCTCATGACGATTTTGACTGGACCGTTGACAAACGCAATGTTGCTACTTACACAAAAGAAGAACGTGAAAAGTACGACAGCGTTTATGATGGAACTTTTAAACAAGTAAACGACTCAGAGATTGTTGATGGTCAAGTTGTGGCTTTAACTAAAACAGATGTTGTAGTAAACATTGGTTTTAAAAGTGATGGTCTTGTATCATTGAACGAATTCCGTGATTTACCCGGTTTAAAAATTGGCGATACGGTTGAAGTAATGGTGGTGGAAAAAGAAGACCGTGAAGGTCACTTACATCTCAGCCGCAAATTGGCACGCATCACTCGTGCATGGGAGCGTATTATGGAAGTACATAAAACAGGTGAAATTGTTACAGGTACTGTTACCAGCAAAACAAAAGGTGGATTGATAGTGGATGTGTTTGGAATGGAAACATTCTTACCGGGTTCACAAATTGATGTGAAGCCTGTAACTGATTACGATCAGTTTGTAGGCAAAACAATGGAGTTTAAAGTAGTGAAGATTAACGAAACTATTAAGAACGCTGTTGTAAGTCACAAAGCACTGATTGAAAGTGATATTGAAGCACAACGTGCAGTGATCATGGGCAAGCTTGAAAAAGGCCAGGTACTTGAAGGTACAATCAAGAACATCACCGACTTTGGTGCGTTCCTTGATTTAGGTGGTGTTGATGGCTTGTTGTATATCACAGATATTAGCTGGGGCCGTATCAACCATCCTACAGAAGTGTTGAAGATGGATCAGAAGTTGAACGTTGTAGTTCTTGACTTCGACGATGATAAAAAACGTATCAGTCTTGGATTGAAACAATTAACTCCTCATCCATGGGATACACTCAGCGAAACAATCGTTGAAAGTAACACCGTGAAAGGTAAGGTTGTAAACATTGAAGACTATGGTGCATTCTTAGAGATCATGCCTGGTGTTGAAGGTCTGGTTCACGTAAGTGAAATCAGCTGGGCTAACACACCGGTTAATGCAAAAGAATTTTTCAAAATGGGTGACGAGCATGAAGCGAAAATTGTAACGCTTGATAAAGATGCCCGTAAGATGAGCTTGAGTATTAAGCAAATGAGCCAGGATCCATGGAGCACAATTGAAGATACATTCCCGGTAGAAAGCAAACATAAAGGGTTGGTGAAAAACATCACTCCATATGGTGTGTTTGTTGAACTGAAAGCAGGCATTGGCGGTATGATCCACATCAGTGATCTCAGTTGGACAAAGCGTTTCAATCACCCTGGCGAATACACAAAGGTGGGCCAGGAAATTGACATCATGATCCTGAGCATTGATAAGGAAAATCGCAAACTGCAGTTAGGCCATAAACAACTGGAAGAAGATCCATGGAATGCTTTGGAAGAAACATTTGCTATTGGAACCATACATGATGGTCATGTAACCAAGAAAGATGATAAAGGTGCTTTGGTTCAATTACCATATGGAATCGAAGGCTTTGCTCCTAACCGTCATACCAACAAGGAAGATGGTAAGCAGGTGTCTGCCGATGAAAATGCACAGTTCATGGTGATTGAATTCGATCGCAATGAAAAACGTGTAGTACTTAGTCATGCACGCATTTGGGAAAAAGCAATAGCTGAAGAAAAGAATGCTGAAATGAAAGAAAAGCAAGCCGATGCTGTACGTACCAAGAAAGCGGTTAAAGATGTACAGAGCAAAGTTGAAAAAACTACGCTTGGCGATTTAGGGGTGTTAGCTGATCTGAAGAAAAAGTTAGACAGTGATGCTGATGATGCCAAAAGCGAAGAGAAAGAAGGTTAATTTTATTTAAACTTTCAATATGGCCCATCGTTGTAAAACGATGGGCTTTTTTTGTACAATGAGTGATGCTTATGATGAATTAATTCAACAGGTGATTTACTCATCACTCACCTCTCTTCACTCATTACTTTACTTATCTTCGCAACAAACCAAACTTTTCATGCGCTATTTTTTGATAGGTTTTATGGGCAGCGGAAAAACGTACTGGAGCAGGAAATGGGGCGAAGCGTTTGGGATAACTTTTTACGATCTTGATGAAGAGATTGAAAAGCAGGAAGGAAAAACAATTGCTGCTATTTTTGATGAGAAAGGTGAACCAGCTTTTCGAAGTATTGAAAAAGATATGCTGCAATCATTTATGATAAAGGATCAATTTATTTTGAGTTGCGGTGGAGGTACTCCTTGTTTTCATCACAACATGGAGCGGATGAATATTAATGGAGTTACGATTTACCTGAAAAGTACAGCAACATTACTTGCACAGCGTTTGCAAAACGAAAAAGAAACCAGACCCCTGATTGCAGCAATGGACCAAAACATGCTTGAAGAATATATTCATGAAAAACTGAAACAGCGGGAGAGTTTCTATTCTAAAGCTATGTATCATCTTCCTGCTTCAACCATGAGCCTTGACAATTTTAAAAAAATTTTAAGACGGCATGGGTAATCAGTTCCTCAAAATTTCATTCTTATTGGGTGTCCTCAATGTAGGCCTGGGTGCATTTGGTGCTCATGCTTTAAGGGAGTTGCTGGATGAAAGAAGTTTGCAAACTTATCAAACAGCAGTATTGTATCAGTTTATCCATCTTCTTGCTCTGGCCGTTACAGGTATGCTGATAAAACAAAACTATATGGTATGGTTTAAAAGGGCAGGTTATTTATTTATCAGCGGAATCATTTTTTTCAGTGGATCATTATTTGTACTTACGTTCTTAAAAGCAGCAGCTATTGAAAATATGAATTGGCTGGGTGCCATCACACCGTTGGGAGGTGTTTGCTTTATTGCAGGATGGTTGAGCTTGTTTTTGGGCATTCGCCAATCATCCACATCTTAATGTAACGGAACCGTTAATTTCACCGTTGTACCCGCAACCGATGCTATCTCAAAACTTCCGGCAATACTTTCCATACGTCTTTGCATGTTCTTGAGGCCATTACCAAACTGGTTGAGTTTATCTTTATCCATGCCTTTACCATTATCACTTATTTCAATGAGCATGTGGTGATTAAAATGAATGTGAATAATTACTTCTGTTGCATGGGCATGTTTCATTACATTATTCAGCGATTCTTTTAATACCAGAAAAATATTTCGGCGGCGTACACCTGATATTTCTGTATCTGGTACTTCATCAGTTACTTTTACCTGGTAATCCATTTTAAAATTATCAAGATACTCTGATGCATAGGAACGGATATAAGCTACCAAACTACTTACGGTATCGTTACTCGGGTTCATACTCCAGATAATGGCATTCATCTTTGTCATCAATTCATTAGCATTGTAAGAAATCTTTTGTATTTCTTCAACAGGTTGTTCTTTCGTTTTTTGAAGTGCAATTTCACTCAGCAATCGAATAGCAGTTACTCCACTTCCCAGTTCATCGTGCATATCTGCAGAAATACGGCTGCGTTCATCCTGTTGTGCACGGAGCACTGCCAATTCTTTTTCATATTCCTGCCGCTCAGCTTCCAGTTTTATGGCTTCTTTCATTTTTACTTTTTCAATCAGTTCAATTTTATTTTTATAGGTAAGGCCCAGTAGAAATAAAATCAACTCGAGTAAAATTCCTATTTCATAGTAAATCAATGATTGTTTAAATAAGCCGCTCTTGGCAAACAGATTAACGGAAGGAAAAATGACCATAAATTGTGAAAGGCCGCCAAATAGAAGATTGGCAACATTACCCCCCAGTAAATAGTTCATCAGCCTGTTTCGTTCAAAAATTCCAAAAATGATATAAATAATGCCCAGAAAAATGAGAAAAAACTTACTTGCATTTTCAGTTGTCGATAAATAGTTATACCTGAAACCACCAAAATAGAAAACGGAGAAAGCAACCAGGAACAAACCCAATACAACTTCTGCAATAATAAACATCCGGTTAAGTGTAGGGTAATTGGCAGGAGTGTTCAGGAACATTCTTGTAAAGCCAATATAAAAGATATAGCCAACTATCTGTAAAAAATAATCGAGGTATTCTTCATTAAAGAAATTAAAATCAGTAGAACGTTTAAATAAAACTGCTTTTAAAAACAACAAAGAGCCCATACATAA
>JBKJNM010000181.1:0-20235 GCA_046593655.1 Lacibacter sp.
CCTATTTCTACCTGCTCTCCCATTTTGCCGGCAAGAATACCTGGGATCCTGGTTCCTAAAGGGATACAACATCCAGCCACTACTTCTATAAAGAAACAACCAGCTTCTTCTTTCAACCTTCCATTGATGAAATTCATCATAGGAGATCCTATGAATCCTGCTACGAATTTATTTGCCGGATTATTATATAAACGCATTGGTGTATCAATTTGCATTAGCTTCCCTCTATTTAAAACGGCTATTCTATGCCCTAAAGTCATTGCTTCAGTTTGATCATGTGTAACATAAATCATTGTTGCTTTTATTTCACGATGGAGCCTTTGTAATTCAATACGCATCTGGCTTCTGAGCTTTGCATCAAGATTGCTTAACGGTTCATCAAAAAGAAAAACTTTAGGCCGGCGAATAATTGCTCTTCCAATAGCAACCCGTTGCCGCTGACCCCCGGATAATGTTTTTGGTTTACGGTATAGTTCATCTTCTATTTCCAGCAATTGCGCAGTCTGCATTACACGTTCTTTAATTTCACTTTTACTGAAGTTTTTAAGTTTCAATCCAAACGCCATATTATCATACACCGTCATGTGCGGATACAAAGCATAGTTTTGAAAAACCATGGCAATATCCCTGTTACGTGGGCTAAGCTCATTGATCCTTTTGCCATCGATAGCAAGTGTTCCTTCACTTATATCTTCGAGTCCTGCAATCATCCGGAGTAAGGTAGATTTACCACAGCCCGAAGGGCCTACTATCACCATAAATTCTTTATCATGAACTGTGAATGAAATATCCTCGATCGCTTTTTTTCCGCCCTGTTTTTTATCAGCGTCTTCATACACTTTAGAAATATTTTGTAAAGTAACTTCTGCCATAAAATTTTATTTATGAAATGGGTTTGAAAAATATTCTTTTGATACCCTGGTGATGCGACAGGCAAGGTCTAATTCTCCGGAAGCTAAAATAAAATCCTCCTTATGCCCTGCAATACCGGTTGTAAAAACAACATCATTCAAATAAACCTGATCGCTGATTTTAGCAGTAAGATCTGGATTTGCTTCAAGCAAAGGAGTTGTATCCTCAAGATGCAAAATTTTTGAAGGATCATTTTTTTCAAGAAGCGCCCAGAAAGTTCTGTATATGCCAACTTCTGTTTTATTTTCAACTCCATGATAAAGCATTAACCATCCATCCGGAGTAAGTACAGGTGGCGTGCCACCGCCAATCTTCACATTTGATAAAGAAGATCTGCATGCTCTTAGAAAAACATTATTATAAGGCTTCCAATGTAAAAGATCAGGCGAAGATGCTAAATGGATGGCAGCTCCGGGGTGATATAATGATTCAGGAGAAGAAGCAAAATAACATTCGCCTAATGGCCTGGTCAATGCATAAAAGCTGTCATTTATTTTCCCTTCAAACAACAGCATATCTTTATTCTGATGATCAAGCACTATTCCGGAGCAAGTATAGTTCAAGCCATCCTCAGAAACATACAACATTGTTGAATGACGCTCTGAGCTTACACAACAGGTAGTCATGTAGTAACGTCCCTCTATATAAGAAATCCTCGGATCTTCTATACCATATTCCTGACTGGTAAACTGAGGGGAAATTATTTTATCGTAATGAATTTGTTTTATTGAAGAACCATTATCGTTTAGCTCAACCGGAAGCAACCATGATAAAGAAGTAAGCGCATATACCGGGAAGCTGTAATAATTTATTCTGAATTTCCGTGGATCATTCATAGTCACCTTAGATAAAGGCCAGGCATCTGTTAAATACCTATTTTCTTTATCCCATCTTATACAATGAACTTTATTATCCACTACTGCATTTGATAAAGCTTCTGCTACTCTTACCATTATTAATAAATTCCCATTTGGCAAGCGGCATAATCCAGGATTAAAGGCCCCCAATACATACGTCTCTTCTTTTAATCCATTTTTTAAAGGAGAAAATGAAAGATCAACATCAGCAGGTGAAAAAATCAGGTGATCATATTTAATTACTGGGGTCATTATTTTTTGTACTTATTTAAAGCCGCTTTCACAGCCGGGTAACTCTCTGCAATTTGCATAGTAAGTAAAGCTTCAATAGTAGATTCAGCGCCTGAATTAAGATTTACACGAGACGATGATTCTATACCATCAAAACAACGTCCTGTGGTAACAGAATACATAATTTTATTTGCATTATTTGCTCCTAAAAACCATGCAGCAAGATGCCCTGCTATATCTGCATATTTTGCCTGGTTTGTTAACCGGTATGCTTCTACTGCAGCGGAAACCATCGGTCTAATTCCGTAGGCTATCTGCTCATAACTTTTCTCACTGGTAAGTGTTATTACGCTGCCATTTTTTTCCACAACAAAAGATGATTTCATTCCATTTTTCAATAACCATGGATAAAAATTATCTACTTCAGCCATTCCTTTTGCAGTGTAGCTGGCTTCATTTAAAAAAGCTCCTGCTTTCATAAGAGCATAGGCCTGATCACTCCCATATGCATGCCATGTATTTTCCCAACTTAGAATACATGAATATGGAAAATTCGTTGCATCTCCTTGCTGCATGAGTACAATTCCATCAGCAAGTTTTTTTATGTATGCTGTTAACACTGCATCATTATTGGCTGTATAATAAGTTACCAGGCCGAGAATAATTATGGCAGCCTGGTCAGTACCGCTTCCTGCAGGTAACCATTCAGGTACTTTAATACCGGCAACTATTTTAGTGGTTTGAGGTATGGGAACAAGATCAGTTTTTATTTTAGCAACAAGCCTGATTATTGCAGCATCAATTTTATCGGCCAGCGGAGCATCTTTAGTTCTTACCACCGGGCCAGCTTCTGCAAGTGCATATAATGCCCTCCACGACCACCAATTAGCATTATTAATACTTGTAACGCCATTTGTATTAATTCTTATATCAGGCCATAAGAAATTATAAAAATATCCATTAGCCGATTGCATTTCTAATATGAAACGGATCAGATTAAATGCTTTATTGCGGACAGAAGTGTCCGATGAGAATTTAGCGCTTCTCAGGTAAACCTGTGTCGCCCTTGCCACATCATCCACACAAGTAAAGCCTTCATTGTCATCTGTTACAAGGCGGTAATCCGGAGCTTCAGCATAAATATATATACCTGCTGCTTTTGTGCCTGTTGAGAACGTTAGTGGCGTATATAAATAATTGAGATGACTGGTATTAACCAATGAAGTATCATTTGGAGTAACAGTCGCAGGTGTTAATTGCTTTTTGCAGGTTACAGCCATGCAACTAATAGCACAGAGGAAGAGTAAAAACTGTATTTCTTTTTTCATAGATAATTTATTTTAATAGTAATTTATTTAAGATTTCCTTCAATTCTATTGTAACAAACCCGGTTGCTGAATCTGATACTGCGTATGGTATAACCAGCGAATCGCCGTGATGCAACAAACCGCAGGTATATACTACATTTGGCACATATCCCTCACGCTCTGACTCGTCTGCTTCAATTAGGGGCTTATCCAGCCTTGCTATAATAATTGACGGATCGTTTAAATCAAGGAGAATAGCGCTGATGACATAGGTACGCATAGCTCCTACGCCATGGGTGAGCAATAGCCAACCCTTGTCGGTTTTTACAGGCGAGCCACAATTGCCCAACTGAACTAATTCCCAGGTATGTAACGGTTCCATCAAAATTTGAAATTTCTCCCATACATACAGGTCATCAGAAAACATAATATTGATTTTTTCTCCACCCTGCCGAGATATCATAACATACTTTCCATTTACTTTTTCAGGAAATAAAGCCATCCCTTTATCAGATATAGCATCGCCATATAAGGTTCTTATTTTGAATACATCAAAATCTTTTGTTTCAATCAACTGTGTTTTAATATGGTGACCATTGTAAGCTGTATATGAACCGTAATAACAGGAATTTTCTCCATCTTCAAATTTTACAAACCTTACATCTTCCATGCCCATCCTCTCAGCTTTTGCATTTGGAAAAATTACTTTTTCATTGCTTGGCAAGTGTGCCGAAGATTCTAATTCATAATTTGTATCCAAAATGGTTTTGAGTTGATGTATAGAATCAGCCATTACAGGATCTGCAGCAATTTCCTTTTCATTAATAATTTGTATTGCAAGAGCCGCAGTAAATGTATCGGGTAAAATATTTAATAACTCCATTTTGAATCCGGGAAAAAAAGCAGCACGTTTTATTATAAACTCTGTATCATATGTTGCTTCCTCATTTTTTTTAAGGCTTGTAAAATATCCGGACGATTCATCTAATGTAATGTTGTTGAGACCGTCCACAATTCCTGTTTGAAATATAACTGATGAAATGTGCCCTTCACCAGTGGCTCTTAAACTCATTACAAACCTTTGTTCACCCTGCTGCAGTCCTTGCTGATCAGGATGCGGAACAATTGAAGGGTTAAACAAGGCGGCGGCTTGTATGGAATATTCTTTAGTGAAAAACGCTCCCAGCAATAATCTTTTTCTTTCAGAAAAATGCAAAAGATGATCCTTGTATTGATTGCTTATCCTGTTGAAATGATCTATAAATGTTTCGCCGATATTGCGATGCCGGATTGCAAAATCTTTCATTACTTTTTCCAGACTCGCCTCAACTTCATCTTCCGTTAAAATTGTTAGCCGCTTAATTATATTGCTTACCCGGTATTCTCCCTGTAAAAATAAAAAATGCGTGATCACTCCTTTTGCAGAAGCAAGTAAGCGGATGGAATTCTTAATAACTTTCATTTATAAAATATTTTTTTACTTTTTTTATCTTTGTTGTTTAACGATGTTATACTTGTTGTTTGAACAGTTATGTCCTGCTAATCTTTTAATCCCGTTGAGGCCATACTTTGAATAAAATGTTTTTGAAAAAATAAAAAAGAGATCATAACTGGAAGCGCTAATAATACCGCTGCCGCTATCTTTACACCAAGCTGGCTATCTGCACGTCCGCCTGTTGCAAACAGGGTAACAAGCTGTGGCATCGTCATTAGTTGCTCATTTCTTATTACGATCAATGGCCACAATACTTCATTCCACGAACCTATAAATGATAAGATGGCCACTGTAACTAAGGTTGGTTTGATGTTGGGCCATAGAATACGAAATATAATTCCCATTTCGGTACATCCGTCCAGTCTTGCTGCATCTATCAATGCCTGTGGTAAGCCAAGGAAAGCCTGCCTGAACATAAGAATAGCAAATGCACTCACTGCAAAAGGAATTATCAATGCAAAAAAAGTATCTATCAGGTGCAGGTTCACCATTGTTATATAATTTGGAATAAGAGTGATCTGGAAAGGGAGAGACATTGTAAAAACAATTATATAAAAAATAAGCTGCCGTCCTTTGAACTGCATCTTCGCCAGGGCATAGCCAACTGTTGATCCCGTTATCATTACTAATGAAGTTGTAAAAACCGCCACGAGTAAACTATTGATTAGTGAGCGGCCTATAGGAATTTTTTCGAACATCGATTTAAAATTTCCAAACCCGGGATGATCCGGCCACAGGTTCATATTTCCAACTTCATGCAGTGGAGCTAAGGAAGCGCCAATCATCCATATAAAAGGATAAATGAATGTAAGCGCAGCAAGTATGAGCGCTGCATACATTAATGTTTTTTTAATAGAAATTTTTTGTTTCATGCTTAAACTTCCTTTTCAATAAATTTTTTCTGAAGTACTACTACTGTCATGATCATTAAGGCATAAAAAAATCCGAGAGTAGCAGAATAGCCCATATTGTAATATTGAAATGCTTGTTTATAAATGTATAGAACTGCGGAAAGTGTTGTGTTTAATGGACCACCGCCTGTCATTATATATGGCTCAATAAAAAGTGAAAAACCTCCTATGGTCGAAAGTATCACCACCATGAAGATTGTTGGATTTATCATAGGTAAGGTAATATGATAAAATTGTTGCCAGCGGTTTGCCCCTTCCATTTGTGCAGCTTCATAATACTGTTTGGGAACGGTTTGCAGCCCTATCAAAAAAAGAATTACATACAGCCCTACATTTTTCCATGTGGCCATAACTGCAATGGAATAAATGGCAACATCAGGATTAACAAGCCAGCCAACTTTTGTTATGCCCATGCCCATTAATGCCCGGTTTATTAAACCTGAATCATAGCCCAATAACTGCTGCCATAAAATGGTAACAACCACACCTGAAACTATTACCGGCATAAAAAAAGAAGCCCTGAAAAAAGAAGCCGCTCTTATCTTTTGATTTAATAAATAAGCCAGGAATAATGATACTGCCAACTGAAGTGGAATATGGAATAATAAAAATTTCAATGTATTGGCTATGGCTTTCCAAAAAAGGCGATCATGAATAAGGCGGGAATAATTATCAACGCCTATGAATTTCATGGGTGAGATAATATTCCATTTATTGAAAGTGAGAAAGAAAGAAAATAAAACAGGGAATACAACAAATACCATTACAAAAATGAGATATGGCGATACGAGCAGGTAAGGCAACAGTCTTTTCTTTTGTGAACGCTTCGTTTTTTTAAAAGGTATTTCTATACTTAAGCTCATAACAATAATTAAAATTTTTGAGCAATCGCCTTTGCATGCTCTGCCATTCTTATTGATTCTACAGCATTATTATCATCAATAGTTCTTATATGATCATTATTCCTGATCCAGCTCCATTGATCATGCAACATCTCTGCAAGCATTTGCTGATAACGGTTCTGCTTCTCTGAGCTGCTTCCGCATTCTATGGTTACATGATCATCAAAGATAATTTCAGAAAATTTTCCTCTCACTTTTTTATCTGTTTGATCTGTATTATTATGCTCAACTATTGAGAAGGATCCAATCAATTCATGTAATGTTTTCAACTGTTCCTTTTTAAACAGCCCATTCAATTTCATTCTAACCGGAATCCATTCGTACAAAGTGATATCACCCCTTTCAAACTGTAACCTCATCTCCTGCCTGTCTAAAATTTTTGGCTGATCAAATCCATGATAAAAATTTACTATCCCTTCATGGTATAATACCGTAGCCTGTACCCGGTCATAAATTGTTGTCTTAACATTTTCACGATGTATCTGAAGAGCATATATAATTTTTCCGTTACCCAACCAACCGGAAAACATGTCAAAAAAATGAACTCCATGTTCAATGAATATACCACCGCTTTTTGCTTCATCCCAAAACCAATGTTCCTCATTCAAATTTTCATCACTTGCATAATTTTCAAAAAATCCATGAAGAAAATTGCCCAATATTTTTCCCTGTATTATATTTTTTACCACTTTATACAATGGGTTATATCGCTGCATAAGATTAACCACGTACAATAATTTAAGCTCTTTTGCCAATACTTTTAATTGTTCTGCTTCATTCGTTTTTAAAGCTGCAGGCTTTTCACAAATCACATGCTTGTCTGCAAGCAATGCGTTTTTAGAAATTTCAAAATGCAGAAATGGGGGTGTTGCAATGTAAACCAGGTCAATACTATTATATTCTAAAAGCACCTGGTATACCGGGTAAAACTTTGCATTTAATTCCCCGGCAAGTTGTTTTCCAGCCTGTTCATTTACATCAGATACAGCAATTATTTTTATCCCCTCTATTTTTAAAAATGCTTTAGCTGCAAAAGCTGCAAAGTTTCCTGCACCAATTATTCCTATAGTTAATTCATTTTTCAAAATACTTTTTACAAGCTATTTATTTTTTTTCTCCCAATAAAACATTTACTGCAGATTCCGCATCTGCTATTGCCCTTTCAGGCGTTTTTTTTCCATATATAACACATGCCTCATATTCCTGCGAAATAATATCAAGCACTTCAACAATCACTTCACAATTATCAACTCCTTTTACATAAGGAATTTCCTTTGCAAAAGGCACCATCATGGGGTTCCTTTTAAAATAATCGGCGTAATAAGTATCTGTATCTAAATTTTTTCTTCGGGGTAATTGACCCGTCACTTCGAGTAATTGAAGATCTCCGTTTTTATCTACCAATGTTTTTATAAAATCCCAGGCAGCCTGTGGAGCAGAGCAGGTATTAAAAATCACTATATTTTTTGGATCTGCATACGTATATACAGGACCTGTATGATCATCCGGTACAACAGGCGGAAAGTAATCAAAGTCAAAATTTCTTGAGGGTATATTATTCAGGTAAGAAATTTCCCATGGACCAGTCCACTTTGTGGCAATTGTCTGCATAACAAAAGGATCACTTGAAGCAGCAGTATTCTCCCTCGAAAAATAATCATTAGTATATAAACTTTGCAGAAAACGGAAGACTTCTACTGCATATTTATTATTAAAAGCTGCTTTATTATTTACTATCAGCGGCGCACCGTCTGATGCAGCCAGGTACAGGGGATAAAAGTTAAACAATCGCTCATACCATATTGCCTTTACAGCAGTATAGCCAAAGCGCTTTTGTATGGAGGAATTCTTATTATTATTTTTAAAAGCATCGGCAGCCTTTATGTAAGCTGTATAAGTTTTTGGGAGGTGGTGAATATTATTTTCTGCAAAAATATTTTTATTGTAGATAGTCATAATTGGGTTTACCTTCCAGGGCACCTGGTAAATGTGTCCGTCAGAAGAAGTGATCTCTTTTATTACATTGCTGTCGCAACGTTCTTTAATAAACTCTATGAATCCTTTTAAAGTATCTAAAGGGACTAATACTCCTGCACGTGCATACATCTCAACATTTCCCTGCCACATATTTGCATAAATATCAGGAGTTGATTTGCCTACAACAGCAGCCAAAATAACTTCTTCACTTGATTGTCCTTCAGGTATAGGTTGCATGTGTACCGGCATAGTGAGATGATCATGATTCCATTTATCCTTTATGGCAGTGGTTAATTTTATTTCCTGGTTGTTATTGGAACACCAAAATAATAATTCTTTATTTTTAACTGTACTATTTCTGCAGGATCCAGTAAGAAAAAATAAAATTAACACATACCCATATTGCTTATAGAAATTCATCAGAAAAATTAAGAGAAGAAATGTATTCGAAATTTATTTTTAGAAAACAAGTGAAATTTTTATAAAAAACCCCCACAGTTTTTAATTACTGCAAGGGTTTTTCGGGCTACAATTCCCTTAAATAATTAAAGCGTTTTTTGATTGTTATAAATTGATAGAACCTGTGGAGCATCCAATGCGATATTATAAAACATTACATCATCCATATCACCTGTCCAGAATCCGCCCCATGCTACCTGGAAATTTCCATCAACTGTCAGATATTTATTTGTGGGTAAATCCTGGCCGATAACAAAATTGATTGGACTACCAGTGATAGAGATCGGATTGTGTGGAGTATTGGTCCATGATTTTACCAGATCACCATTAACATAGAAATCCATTTTACCAGCCCTATAGGTTACAACACCATGATACCAAACATTATTATCTAATACAGCTGTTTCACTATCTCTATCATAGTATGCTGTGTCAGTGCCATTTACACCCTTCATAGTAAAAAATAATTTATTAGCTGATTGCAATTGAAATTTATAGGCGTTCCAGCGATTGAGAGAAATCATTGTATATGTATCAGCATTTATAGTCCGGCCTGCTGTTGACTTTTTTAACCATATACTAATACTCATTTGCTGTGGGTTTAGGGATGTGCTATAGGGCACTTCTACATTTCCACCTTTATCAAAGCGATAAGCGCTGTTAGCCCGCCCAAAACGATCAGCAGTAAGAACAGGTATGCCTCCCCCATAATAAACATGCCCGGTGGTTACCACACCATTATTGCCTTTGCCTGATGAGTCTGCAGAATTACCATTGAATTTCCAGAAACCAATTAAATTGGCTGCTGCAATTTCGTTTATTTTATTGCCTTGATAGGTAGTAATTGCAGCCAGTAACTGAGCATTTGCATTTGTAACTGCTGTTTGTGTTGCATTGGGATTAGCTAAAACCGCTTTTGCTGCATTTAATACAACGAGAAAGGCAGCTTTGGAGCCAACTACATATTGGTTTGGCTTTGTACCTTCTGCCGTACCGTCATACAAGGCTTGTGCAATCGTTACAGTTGCTTGTAAAGCAGTTTTATCTGCCGGTGGCGTTGGTGGATCTTTTTTTTTGCACGAACCAAGAATTAATGTGAGTGATAAGCTATACAGCATTACCCTCTTAAAAAATTTGAAGCCGAATGTTGTAGTTGTCATGATTATTTAATTTTTAATGTGAAAAAATGAACTGTTATTTTAAATTAACGAAGAGCTTTATTTCTATCCCTTTCACTCTGCGGAATGGGAAAGTATTTATGTTTAGTATAATTAAAGTTAGGCCTGTCGTTCAGGGCTTGCCTGGCATACGCCTCTCCCCAACGAATCAAATCAAAGAAGCGATGAAATTCAAAACCCAGTTCAACACGTCTTTCGTGTTGTATTGCTTTGCGTACATCACTTTGATTGGTGGTGGTAATGTCCGGCAAAAGATTTGCCGGAATGTTTGGATAGCCAATAATAGAATTATCATACAGATAGCTTTCTCTTGCACGTTTTCTAACCTGGTTAAGTGGTATCAATGCTTCGGAACTGCGACCCAATTCATTTAATGCTTCTGCATACCAAAGCAATACATCAGCATAGCGGATAGCTATATAATTAATACTGCCATCCCCTTTTAATGCTTTAGATATTTCTGATAATGGTTGCTGATGCTTTTTTGTAAGATAACCGGTTGCCGGTGACCAGTCTTTACTAAATATTTCCCCGTTATACCATGGCATACTATCTCTGCCAACCGTATAGTTTAACCGGGGATCATAAAACCCACCTGCTGTTTTTTCAAATTCATCTACAAAACTTTGCGCAGGCGCATTAAAGAAATAGCCTGCATTTACCTGTGGTGCAAAATATTGATTTAACTGATTGCCTGTTTGTGGATCTTGCCCGGTAAGATGCTGTATTTCAAAAATTGATTCTGGATTGTTATTGTTCTTGAAATTCGCATTAAAGTTGCGGCTATAAAACGGATTCAGGCTGTACTTACTACTGTTGATAATTTTTGCTGCTGTAATTGCAGCATTATTCCATTTGCGTTGAAATATATATGCCTTGGCTAACAAGGCAGTAGCCGCTCCGTTTGTAACACGGCCAACATCTGAACCACTGTATTTATCAGGAAGATTTGCAGATGCATCTGCAAGATCGGGCTCAATAACTATAGCAAAGATTTCAGAAACAGAGGATTGAGCTATCTGCAGATCGGCTGCATTTTTAGGTTCAAGTATAACCGGTACATCCCCAAAAATATTAACTAATGTAAAATAATACCAGGCTCTCAAAAATTTCGCTTCGGCCAGAATTCTTGATTTCAGTACAGCATCCATATTTATAGGCGGCACTTTCTTTAAAACAATATTACAGCGTGTAATGCCCTCATAAAGTAAAGGCCACATAGCTTCAAGATTTCCGTTGATCGGGGCGATATTAAACTGATCTACCAAGTCAATATCAGCCTGGTCACCGGCTATACCACCTTTCACCGCATCGTCGGATGCTACGTCGCCAAATACCCATAAGCGATTATTATTAGCGTTCGTAAATGCCAATGGCTGATAGGCTGCATTAATAGCTAATATAGCATGCACCTGTGTTTTATAAAATTCACTTTCAGGATAATCACCTGTAATTTCCTTAGTAATAAATTTTTTACAACCTGTAATTGTGAACAACAGTACTAAGATCAATCCCACCTGGATTATATATTTTTTCATATTCAACAATTTCATTTTAATAATTCAAAAACATTGTATCTGCTGCATATTCGAAACACTTTTTTAGAAATTCAGGTTTACACCAAAAATATAACTTCTTGCACTTGGGTAAGTTCCCCAATCAATACCTGCAGCTACATCCCCACCATATTTTTCTCTGTTTAAATTATCACTTGTATTCATTTCAGGATCAAGGCCTGAATATTTTGTAAGCGTCCAAAGATTTTGTCCGGTGAGGTAAATCCGTAAATTTTTAATATGCCATCTGTTAACTATTTTCTGAGGAAGGTTATAACCAATCTGTAGATTTTTAAGGCGAACATAAGAACCATCTTCTAAAAAGCGGCTGGAAGGGATTTTATTATTAGCAGAACCCAGCCATGAAACTCTTGGCATTGTGTTGCTTGTTCCTTCACCACGCCAGCGCTGATCATACACACGTTGCGTAACATTGAATGCCCGGTAAAAACCTTCAATATCCTGGTTTACCTGTGAGTACAATTTATTACCATACGCCCCCTGGAAGAAAACGGAAAGATCAAAATTTCCATATTGTAAATTGGCTGTTGCACCATAAGTATATTTTGGAATAGCGCTTCCAAGAAATGTTCTGTCTTTTTCATTAATAACGCCGTCTGGTTTTCCATCAGGGCCTGATATATCTTTAAATTTTACATCTCCGGGACGTATATAATTTCCCTGGTAAGCGCTGCCAATTATCTCTGCAGCATTTTGAAAAATACCTTCCATTTGATAAAGATAGAATGAGCCGATAGGAAGCCCTACAGTAGTTAATGTTGCAAAAATTCCATTATCAATTCTGCCTCCGGGTATAGGCTCTCCGTTACTGAGTGAAATAACTTTATTAGCAAGGGTTGCAAAATTTACATTGATATCATATTTTAATTTATGATCACTATTGGAATAATTCAGTTCTATTTCAAGTCCCTTATTTTCAACTTTTCCTGCATTAATAAAAGGTGTAGAGGCACTGCCGCCAATTAGCGGCAAAGGGACAGGGATAAGCATATCCGAAGTTGTTTTAACAAAATAGTCTACTATCAAATTCAGCTTATTGTGCCAGATACCTAAATCAATACCCACATCTGTCTGGGTAGAAGATTCCCATTTTACTTTTTCATTTCCACGGGTTGAAACAGTATAACCGGGATTACTTGAAGGTGATTCGCCAAAAACTGAATTATATCCACGTCCGATAATAGAAGCGTAAGCGTAATTACCTATATCCTGGTTACCCAATTGCCCATAACTTCCTCTTAATTTAATTTTAGAAAAAACGGGTAAATGTTCTTGAGCCCACTTTTCATTATGAATGTTCCAGCCAAAAGAACCAGAGTAAAAATTACCGTATTTATTTTCAGGTCCAAATCTTGAAGATCCATCACGCCTTGCATTTACTGAAAACATATACTTATTATTATAGGTATAATTTATATTTCCAAAAAGCGAGAAAAGAGCCCATTCCTGCCGGCCTTCATAAACAGTTTTAATAAGACTTAATCCATTATTCAAAAAACGAAGGCTGGGTATCTGGTCTGGAAAAGTATTATCCGAACCACCATGTATTTTTGTTTGATTACTTATAGCTTCAGTACCCACCACGAAGTTTAAATTGTGTATTGCATTAATGACTTTATTATACCTGATGGTATTATTCCAGACAAAATTGAAATTTGAAGCGGTGCTTTGGGTAAGCCTGTTCGGACTATTAACACGCAGGTTAGTTCCATAGTTTTCATCGAACCTTTTATTGTTGGTTATAATGGCATCCAACCCTGCATCAGTTTTAAATCTTATATTTTTAGTGATTTTATACTCTGCATACAAATTTGTAAATATGCGGTATTGTGTTTCTTTATTATCGGTTTTATTGGCCAGCGCTACCGGATTGTAACCATCTCCAAAAAAATTAGGAGATGCCGGGAGATCGGAATAAATACCGGCGCTATCATATACAGGTATAGCAGGTGTACGAAACAATGCATACCTCACTACACTACCTCCGTTTCCTCCGTAACCATCACCGGAGCTTCCGATCCTGTTTTTTTTAGAATAAGAAATATTAATGTTGTTTGCAATACTTAATCTGTCAGTCAGGTCAACATTTAATTTAGAAAGTAAAGCGTAACGCTCAAACCAGGAATTAAGAATTATCCCATCCTGCCTGAAATAATTGCCGGAAATATAATAAAGTGTTTTTTCGTTTCCGCCTCGTACAGATAATTGATGATTTTGGATTTGAGCTTTTTGAAAGATTTCATTCAACCAGTCTGTATTTGCCAAAGCAATGCCGGAAGGAATTGGTTTTCTTTTTAATACAGGATTGCTTATATCTATATTATCATTAGCAACGGCTTCATTATATATCTCAACATATTTTTGTGTATTAAGCATTTCAGGTAGATCGCCATTTGTTTGCATTCCACCATATCCTGAGTAATTAAATTGTGCTTTACCTCTTTTCCCGGCCTTCGTTGTAACAAGCACAACACCATTAGAAGCACGGGCACCATAGATAGCAGCGGATGAAGCATCTTTTAAAACAACAATAGATTCGATATCATTTGATGAAAGAAAATTTATACCATCTTTAGTGGGTATGCCATCAATAATAAAAAGAGGATTATTATCATTTATAGTTCCTACCCCTCTTATTCTTACAACTACACCATCACCGGGCTGCCCTGTATTCTGAGTTATCCTTACACCTGGCGCTTTGCCTTGTAGTGCCTGGTCTACACTTAGCAGCGGTAGTTTAGAAATGTCTCCGACGTTTACCACCGACACGGCACCGGAAAGATCGGCACGCCTGCGTGGTTGATACCCTACTACTATTACTTCATTTAATTCCCTGCTTTCAGGTACCATACTGATATTTAATACAGATTGTCCATTTATTTTTACTTCCTGCTTTTGATAGCCTATAATGGAAAAAATCAACGTGCCGTTTTCAGGAGCATCCAATGAAAAATTTCCGTCAGCATCTGTTTGCACAGCTATTTTGGCACCTTTAATAAGTACCGTTACACCGCTCAATGGTGCGCCACTGGAATCCCGAACTACTCCTTTTACAGGAATATTCATTTCTTTTATTTCAGCTTTCTTAATTCCTGATGATTTTGCATTTACCAAAATCAGATTACCCTTTTCTGTAAAGCGGAGGCCGGTTTGTTTTGTAATTTCATTAAAAACATTTTTTAAAAGCTGCTGACCTGTTACAAGCTTTATTTCTTTTGAAAGATTTATATCATTTTCATCATAAGCAAATGTAAAAAGAGTTTGCTTCTCTATAAGTGTGAATATGTTCTGCAACTTTTCGCTGCTGCTGTTTATTACTACATACACATCTTTAAAAAAAGGCGTTTTAAAATCATGCGCTTTACAAAGCACACACCAGAAAAACAAAAAAGCGCATAATATAATTCTTGAAAAGAAGAAAGTTTTAGAATAAATTATTTTCATAACAGACCTGTTTTTGAGGTTTCTTAATTATTAATAAAAATTGTATCCCCCACCACTTTGCTGTTTAAATTTTTTATAAGGCAAACAGTTTCGATAATTTCCTTTGCAGTTGCATTTTTAAATTCGCCGGTAAAACGCCAGTTCTTTTCATCGCTATGATTAATAACAGTTATACCAAAATCATTTTTTATGCGGGCAGCAATTTCTTCAAAACTATTACGTAGAAAGCTAACATTGAATTCAGCAGAATTGGAATTCTTGTAAAAATGCTTATTATAAAAAACATAAGTAGCTTTTTCATCCGGATACAGCAATATTGGTTGAAGCGATGTTATTGAATCTTCAATTTCTACCTTCAATTTGCCGCTTAATAATTCAACAACGATTGCGGAATCACCCGCCTTTTTTATGTTGAACACTGTACCTAATACCGTAGTAACTATATTTTTAGTATGAACTTTAAAAGGAAAATGCTCATCCTTTTTCACATTAAAGCGGGCTTCTCCGTGCAAATAAACCTGCCTGTTTTTACCTTGAAAAGATAATGGATACTGCAGCGTACTATTAGGAGCAAGTGTTACAATGGTGCTATCACTTAAGGTAAAAATCAAAGCCTTATCCCCACTATTAACAGTTTCATTCAACTTGAATATTCTATTTTCAGGACGCTGTGTAAGTAAATAGGTTGTTCCTGCAGCGAAGATTAAAAACCCCAGGATGATATATTGTATTGATCTTTTCTTCGACTGATCTGAATGGGAGATTTTATTCCAGTTTAAAAAGCGAAAGACCGGTTGGGGCTTCTTTCTATTGATAGCAATTTTTATTTTTTGGAATTCATCATGGTATTCTTTTTCACTTAAAGTCAATGAAAAGGACTGAATTATTCGACCTGCTTCCCTTGCCATTAATCTTTTAGATGGATTCTTTATGAGCCATTCCTCCCAGAAAATCCTATCTTTTTCATTTAATAGAAAGTGATAGTTGGTAAAGGATTCGTCCGCTATAAAATCTTCAACTCTGTAATTTTCAAAATATTTTTTATCCATAATTTGTTTTATCCGGGAGTGCTGAAAAATATTTATAGTAACTACTATATACTATAGTGGCATAAGTATGTATTTTTTACCGGGTATTTATATTTTTTTTTATAAAAACCTGTAACCCCTGGAAAGTAATTGGAATAAATTAAGCATGTTGAGCCATGCTAATATCTTTACGAAGTTGTTGTATAGCGAGGTAAATAGTGTTGTAAACGGTACGTGTAGTTAAAGTAGTTTTAACAGCTATTTCAGCGTAGCTCAGGTTTTCAAAGAATTTCAGCCTGATTATTTCCAATTGTTTTTTTGTAAGATTATTTAAACCCCTGGTTAGTTTTTCTTTTTTTTCTTCAGTTTCCTGAAATGCAATCAGCATTTCCTCGTAAGACGGTTCATTGTGCTCAAAATTTTTCGAAAATTCTTCGAAAGATCTTTTTTTTATAATCCGGGATTGAATGCGACTGATTTTTCTCCGAAGCCAGGTACAAAGATAGGAGCTTACATTTTCCACATCTTTGTTAATAGAAACTCTCGTGTTCCATATCTCAAGAAACATTTCCTGGATGCAATCTTTAGTAAGCTCCTTATCACAGGTTAAACTAAACCCATAAGAGAAAAGGATATTATAGTTTTCGTGGTAGATACTCAGAAAGGCATTTTTATTGCCTCCTTTCATGGACTTCCAATTATTTTTCATTTGTAAGCATCGTTTTTATCGTTTGGTAAAAAAATACAGACAGGATGATTCACTCAACACAAGGTAGAGTAATTCAATCAATATAAGTTTTTTCCACCCGTTGAATGTTCAGGCTATTTTTTTTCATAATTTCTCCTGCAATTTCAAAAATTTGTTCATTAAAACTTAATGTTATGAATAACGAAAAATCCAAAGTAGGCACTAATCGCCGAAATTTTTAGGAACTCTTGCAACAGGGGCAGCAGCTATTGGTTTAACAACTATGGCTCCTACTCTTAATGCATTTGGAAATGAAAAAAAGTTTATCCCTTCAATAAGTGACGATCCTGAAGAAATGTTTAAAAAAATGACGGGCACACAAAATAAAGATTGCAGTATTGTGGTAGTACTGCGTAATACGGGCATTAGTTATGCCATGGAAGACAGACTTTGGGCAAAGTATAAATTGGGAGAACTTTTCAAAGCAAATGATTCCGAAACCCAAGCCCCGTCGGTGCGTAATCCATTTTAGAAACCAAAACCTGGTGCTTTTAAAATACCGGGAATTAGGAGAGTTTCCCTCTTGGCATTGACCAGTTACAAGCATATGGAGTTATGTTCTGTGTATGTGAAGCTGCAATAACTGTGTATAGCGCTGCTATTGCTGCTGCTATGAAAGCAAACGCTGCAGAAATCAAGAAAAAATTGGGTGGCAGGATTGCTCCCTGGAATCTGAACAAACCTCTGGGGTTTTTGAAACCCCGGAGGTTTGTTCTTTCAAGCTGAAAAATGCAAAATCAGCAGTTAAAGTCGCTTTAACTGTCAAACTTGTAGTACATCGTACCAATTTTTAATTGTGAACAACTGTGGATAATGACATAACATCAGTTTAACAGGATTGGACTTAAATTTGCCTTTCCTTTCTACATAAAATAAAACGAAGAAATATATGGCACAACAATTCACAGATTCAAATTTTCAGACAGAAGTTATTACTTCAGATAAACTCAGCGTAGTAGATTTTTGGGCAGAATGGTGCGGTCCTTGCCGTGCAATAGGTCCGGTTATTGAAGAACTGAGTAAAGAGTATGACGGCAAAGTAAAAGTGGGCAAAGTGAATGTGGATGAAAATCCTCAGGTTAGCATGAACTATGGTATCACTTCTATCCCTGCTATTTTGTTCATTAAGAACGGACAGGTAGTTGATAAATTAGTAGGTGCTCAACCCAAAGGCAACTTTGTAAAAAAGATCGAGCAACATATGTAAGATTCATTTAAATGATTTTACAAACCCGTTTCAGTATTGAAACGGGTTTTTTATGCTCCATTCTTTTATACACATTCATTCAACATTGCATTAAACTATTGTTATTATTAAACATCTATTATTAATTTCAAAGTATTATAACCAAAAAGAAATCATGAGTACTACAACCCTTACAGCAACAATTGTTACCGGTCATTATGGTTTTGCTGAAATTCACCGGTTAACCGGCTCCGATCATCAGCTCCTCCGCTCTACACAATCCTACCAATTGAATGATGTCATCTGCAGTTTTGGGTCCAGTGTTATTCATGATCATCCATCCAAATACACAGTGCAGATTGCAGAAGATAAACACATCATCCTCCATCCTGAATTTTTGCAATACATCAACCACAGTTGCAATCCCAATGTTTTCTTTCATACAACAAACATGGAGTTGATTGCATTAAAAGCAATTGAACCCGGTGAAGAGTTTACATTTTTTTATCCATCAACTGAATGGTTCATGGCAGAACCTTTTCATTGCTTATGTGGCGAAGCCAATTGCATCGGCATTATTAAAGGTGCCAAAGAAATCAATATCGATACATTATCTCAATACCGGCTCACTGATTTTATTCAGTCAAAAATGGATCAATTAAAAGATTAATCTTTTACATTTACAATATGCTTTCTAACCCCTTAGTTTCCCTCCCTTCCACTGATCAACCTTTGTTTATTTGGGTATTGGCACCTTATCTGCTAACCAACGATGCCAATCTTGATTATTATTATGATTTTACACAAAGCATTGATGAATACACAAAGGTGTTTGAAGAACTTCAACTCAACTGGAAATGGCAGCCTGTAACACAAAACAACTTTAAAGAAATCATTGATGATATTGCCACCACCACTTCTTTTCAAACACCATTGGTTTTAAATTTATGTGATGGTGATGAAGTGAATGGCACACCGGGTGTATCGGTTATTCATTATCTAAAAGAAAAGAAACTCCTGTTTACCGGTGCTGATGTTGCGTTCTACGACAACACCACCTCCAAGATCATCATGAAGGAGCTGTTTGATAAAGCTGGTATCCCACATTCCCCGTGGGTGCCCATTCATCATGCCAAACAGAAACTCAGCAATATCTGCAACCGTGTTGGAATACCCCTCATTGTGAAACCCGCAGTAAGTGGTGGCAGTATGGGTTTAGGAGTAAAGAACGTGGTGCATACTGATGATGAGTTGAAAATATTGGTAAAAGAATTGTTTAATGGTTACCGTGGCTGGGATTTTTCATTTGGCGGTTTGGTGGCAGAACAATTTATCAATGGACCTGAATACACCGTATTCATTTCAGGCTCACATCAATCACCCCGAAGCAGAAAAGTATATGTTCCTGTTGAACGGATTTTTCATAAAGACCTGCCCGATACAGAAAAGTTTTTATCCTTTGATCGTTTATGGGAAACTTTTGAACAGGAAAAATCATTGGGCGAAGAAGAAGATTTTTATCAATATCACCTGCCTCCCATTAATCTACAAAAGAAGATCATGGACCTGAGCTGGAAAGCTTATGTTGCTGTAGGTGGAACAGGTTATGGACGGGTTGACATCCGTATGGATAAAACAACCGGCCGTATGTATGTGCTTGAAGTAAATGCACAATGTGGTTTGAGTGAAGATGAAAATTATACTTCTATCGGTGCCATTGTTCGATTAAGCAATCAATCTTATTCAAGTTTAATCCTTCATATTCTGCAGGATGCTATGCAACGTCATAAACAAAAACAAAAAAAAGCAGTGCTGGTAAGATAACTGCAAGATGATGTATGAAGATCTGTGTACTGCAACCCGACTATTCCACTTCCGATGTTGATTATCAATATTACGATCCACCCCGCAATGTTTCGCACCTGTTGCCCGATGTGCAATTCGATCATGTATTTCTCAACAAACTCACTACTTACAAGCAATTACTCGACCTTAGTAAAAAAGGATATGATTGTTTTGTAAA
>JBKJNM010000246.1:0-3628 GCA_046593655.1 Lacibacter sp.
TTCATCATAAAGAAGGAATCAACAATCTTGTAACCGAAGCCGATCATGCGGCAGAGAAAGCCATTTTTGAAGCGATCAGAAAAGAATTTCCTGATCATTATATTTTAAGTGAAGAAGCGGGTGAAATACCACAGGATTCTAACTACAAATGGATTATTGATCCCATTGATGGTACGGTCAATTTTGCAAACGGCATTCCTATTTGCTGTGTAAGCATTGGTATTGAAAAAGACGGTCAAATGATTTTAGGCGCTGTTTATAATCCGTTGATGAATGAATTTTATGTGGCCGAGCGTGGCAATGGTGCTACATTGAACGATAAACCCATTCATGTAAGCAAACAAAGTGAATTGCTGAAAGCCTGTTTAGTAACAGGGTTTCCTTATACCTACCTCGATATGGCCAATGGCCCGTTACAGGTGTTCGAACGGTTTATCCGAAAAGGTGTTCCTGTAAGACGATTGGGAAGTGCTGCCATTGATTTATGTTGGGTTGCAGCCGGACGCTTTGATGGTTTTTATGAGCACAAGCTCAATGCCTGGGATAGTGCAGCCGGTTTTTTACTCGTAGAAGAAGCAGGAGGCAAAGTGACGGATTTTGAAGGGAATGCTTATTCGCCGTATCAACCTCATATCATTGCTACAAATGGACAGATTCACCAGGACCTCGTGGAAGTAGTGAATAACAGAAAAACGCTGTAAGTAAGTACGATGTTAGAAGTACGATGTACGACAGCCGGCACTTTTAGAAACATCTTAATTTGCTGATAATGGATTCAGAAGAAATGAAAAGGCGAACCAAACAGTTTGCTATAAATATTGCACGACTCACACAAAAAATACCTGATAACCCAATTAACAGGGTATATAAAGGACAGATCATTCGCTCTTCAAGTTCTGTAGGTGCTAATTACAGGGCATCGAGAAGAGCAAAATCAAAACCGGATTTTATAAATAAATTAAAAATTGTTGAAGAAGAATTGGATGAGAGTTTGTTTTTCCTGGAATTAATACAGGAGTTTAACAGAGAGCATGAAACAGAAATTACAGAGCTTTACATAGAAGGAGAAACTTTATTAAAAATTATTGTCAGTTCGATTGTCTCTTCAAGATAAGTAAGGGCGTACATCGTACAACAAACATCTAACATGAATGATTATGTCTGAAGAAAGAACAGAAATCTCCTCTCTCGGAGAATTTGGATTAATAGCACATCTTACAAAAAATATTGAACATCAAAACGCATCAACTATTTTGGGTGTGGGTGATGATGCCGCGGTGATTGATCATTTTGGCAAACAAACGGTGATTACAACCGACCTGTTGATTGAAGGGGTTCATTTTGATTTGATGTACACGCCCTTGAAGCACCTGGGTTATAAAAGCATCGTGGTGAATCTGAGCGATCTCTATGCCATGAACGCAACTCCAACACAAGTGATCATGAGCCTGGCATTCAGCAACCGTTTTAGCGTGGAAGCACTGGAAGAATTTTATGATGGTGTGTATATTGCCTGCGAAGAATATGGCGTTGACCTGGTGGGAGGCGATACCACTTCCTCTCAAAAAGGATTTGTGATCAGCGTTACTGCATTGGGCGAAGTAGCACCCGATCAATTTGTAAAACGCAGTACTGCAAAAGTGGGCGACTTGATTTGTGTAAGCGGATTTTTAGGAGGTGCTTATCTTGGTTTGTTGTTACTGGAAAGAGAAAAGAAAGTGTTTCTTGAAACAAAAGGTGTTCAACCCGACCTTGAAGACAGGGATTATATTGTTGGACGTTTATTAAAACCAAAGGCAAGAAAAGACATCATCGATTTTTTTGAGAAAGAAAAGATTACACCCACTTCTATGATGGACATCAGCGATGGGTTGAGCAGCGAAGTGTTGCACATCTGCAAACAAAGCAATGTGGGTGCTTTAATCTATGAAGACAAACTTCCCATCCATCCGGATGCAAAAGAATTTGCGTATAAATTAGAAATAGATCCAACCGCCTGTGCATTGAGTGGCGGCGAAGATTATGAACTGCTCTTTACATTGGCACAGGCAGATTATAATAAGATCAAAGATGCACTTGGCATTAGCGTGGTTGGTTATATTACCGAAGAAAGTGAAGGAACAACGATTCTTACAAAAGGCGGCAACAAACATCCGCTTACCGCACAGGGTTGGAATGCTTTTGGAAAACAGCAGTGAATGAAAAACAAAACTAATTTTTTAATACTTGTTCTTACGAGTTGGTTGATGACTGCCTGTTCAGTATCAAACAATATGTATACGCCACAAAAAAAATACAGTGCAGAGGAGTTGAAGGAAGATGTGCAGGTAATGGAGAAAACCTTGCGCAACAATCATCCTTCATTGAACTGGTATGCCAGTGATGAAGTCATCAACACCTCTTTTCAAAGAGCTTATGTTTTACTAAAAGATTCGATGAATGAAATTCAATTCAGGAATTTACTTGCTGAAACAGTATTTCCAATCCGATGCGGGCATACCAGTATTCGCTTCTCCAGAAAATATTATCAATACCAAACCGGAAGAAGGAACATGACTTTTCCGTTGGGAATAAAAATCATTGATGACTCAACGTTGGCAGTAACAAGTAATATCAACAGGCTTGATTCGGTGATCAGCACAGGAACAAGAATCCTTGCTATTGATGCATTCAATGCAAGACAGATAATTGATACGATGCTGCCCATGGTGTCAATTGATGGTAACTCAAAGAACTTCAGTTATCAAAACCTCAGCAATAGCTTTACTACCTACTTCAACAACAGGATGGGGATTAAAAAAAATTATAACATTGTTTACCTCGATGAGAAAGGCAATGTAAAAAACAGGTTGATGCTGGTGTATGATCCTGCAAATGACAGCTTACGCCGGCGCCCGTTTACAGGAAATACATTTCCAACCCAGCCGGAAACAATTTCAGCAAGGCAAAGAAAATTACAAAGCATCCGCAGTTTTAAAATTTATTCTGCCAATACTTATGCAATATTGCGTTTAAACAGTTTTGGTCCGGGATTAAAAAAACAGTTTCTCAAAAAGAGCTTCAGGCAATTACGGAAGAAGAAAATAGAACACCTCATCATTGATGTACGGAACAATGGTGGCGGATTGATTAAAACATCACTCTATCTATCAAGGCAAATACAAAAGCAATCTTTTTTGTTTGCAGATTCCATTTACAGTAAACACCGCAAGATCAAAAGCAGAGCAATCGTTACCAGGAAATTGATTTACAATCTTGGGTTATTATTCCTGAGTCGAAAAATAAATGATAGCATGTATGCCTTCCGGTTTTTCAGAAATAAAACCTACCAACCCGTAAAGAAAAGTTACACGGGTAAGGTGTATGTACTTACAGGAGGGTTTTCATTTTCGGCCACTACCTTATTCGCAGCGTCAGTAAAAGGGTTAGCTCATGTAACTATTGTTGGCGAAGAAACCGGTGGCGGATATTATGGAAACAACGGTGTGTTTATTCCTGAAATGGTTTTGCCCAACAGCAAAGTGAGGGTGCGGCTACCATTGCACAGAATCGTGAACAATAAAAATTATCCAAAGAACGGATCGGGTGTGTTGCCCGATGTGGAAGTGAAAGCTACACCGGAAAGTAT
>JBKJNM010000101.1:0-4128 GCA_046593655.1 Lacibacter sp.
GCCATGAATGACTACTTTGAACAACGGTTTGAGGCAGCGATCCTGTTGTTTGAAACCATTCTTGCAACAGACCCCGAAGATCTTACTGCGAAGTTTTTTATGGACAATGCAGGACGGTATTTAAATGAAGGGACCCCGGAAAACTGGAAAGGGGCAGAGGAGATGATGAGTAAGTAAGCGATTCATTACTCCCGTATTTTATTTTTTCGCTTGAAATATACATAAAAGAATACACCGCTCAGCACAAGGGCTAAACCAATGAGCGATTGTTTTGGCTGCGTAACAATTGTATTGATGACCAGGGCAAGGGAGAATAACATAATTACAGCAGGTATAACCGGATAGCCAATCACTTTCACTTTAATGCTTCCGTTGCGTTTCATTTTGAACAGGGCCAATGCCACCAAACCATAAAAAAGGAAACCTACAAAAATCACCATGTTGGTTAACATATCAAATGTGCCGGATACAACCAATACACAACTCCATGTCATGGTATAAAGCAAAGCAACAGAAGGTGTGCGATGAACCGGATGCACTTTTGCTGCATGTTTAAAAAAGAAGTTTCCCTGCGCCATACGGAAATAGACCCTTGCATGGGAAAGAATGATTGCATTGAGGGTACCAAATACAGACAGCATGATAAGTACAACAAGCAAGGTTTGTCCTGCTTTACCTAATAGCGTTTCAGCAACAACTGCAGCACCAATTTGGCTTTGATCTACTGCTCTTAAAGCACTCAGGGGAAGAACATGCATATATGCGGCATTTGCCAACACATATAATAACATTGCAATGGCAACACCGCTTATGATAGCGATAGGAATATTTCGTTTAGGATTTTTTATTTCACCGGTGATAAAAGAAATATTACTCCATCCGTCATAAGCCCAAAACGCACCGAGCATAGCTGCCAGCACGGCACTTAATAACGGAACACCTTTCAAAGGAATTGTTGTTTCTGTTGTTAATACAGCTTGTGCTGCACTTCCAGGTGAATACGAAAGCCCGAGGATAATGAGTAAAAGAATACCGATGATCTTTGCTGATGTAACAATATTATTCACGAGCCCGCCATGCTGTACACCGTGATAGTTGATCCATGTTAACAATATAATGGCCGCAATCGCTAACAACTTAATGCCTCCTTCCGCAAAAGGAAAAACAAAACCGGCAATGGAAAGATGTTCCAATGCATGGAAAGGATTACCTAATGGTATTAATACATTCACTGATTGTGCAAAAATGAAACCCAGTGCTGCAATGGATGCACTGCCAATGATGGTGAAATCGGTCCAGCCGAAAATAAACGAATAGAAATTGCCAAAAGAAAGACGCAGATATTCATACACACCTCCCGACTCTTCTGTTAACGAAGAAAGACCAGCCAATGTAAATGCGCCAAACATAGTAATGATACCTGCACCTACCCACGCCAGCAAAATCCATGTTTCACTCAAACCTGTTTGCGCCATGGGAACGATCTTCTTGAATACGCCGGAACCAATCATCAATCCCGCCACCAATAAAATACCAGTTGTTAAACCAAGTACACGCTTGAGTGTTGGTTGTTGATTGTTTGATAATGTATTCTGTTCCATGATGATTAAATTGAGTTTATAGTATTGGAAGATCTTGTTCTTTTTCCAATTCCTGAATTGTTTTCTTTGCTGAGGCCAAACGTATCTGTTTATTTTTCTCCACTAATTTATCAGTAGCCCAATTTTCTAATTTATGATGAAGCGGCACAAGCAATGCAGCAATGCAAACCAAAGCTAATAACATCAGCACAGGTGAGTGATGGGTGATCTGTTCTAAAAAAGGATGAAGCAGTAAATTGAGAAATTCAAACACAATTAACAGGGTAATAACACCGAGGAACTTAATGACTTTTGTATTTGTAATGAAACGGCGGCTGAGTAATAAAAAAAGAAGGATGAATGTTATGATGCCAAGCGCCAGTAAGGCATATTGAATATTTTTTTTTCGCTGATCTGCTTCCTGCCTGTTTTTAGCCTCTTCCTCTGAAATGCGCAATTGTTCACTAAAGGCGAGAGACTGTATTTTATTTGTTTTTTCTTTACTGAAAACAGAATCCCTGAAAGCCGATTCCAGTCTTGCAAAATAGTAAGCAGTATCAGCCTGACCAAGACTATCATACACCGTTCTTAAAAAACCCGCTGCAGCCTGTTTGAAATCATAATTATTGAGTTGTTTACCGGTGGCAAGTAATTGCTGCGCCTGCTCCTGTGCGGCTGCAATTTTATTACTCTTCAGCAGAAAATTAATATACACTGGTTTAATAATAAATTTCACATAGGAATACTGCATGGAGTCTGATTGCACATTTGCTCTTTTAAAATGAAAGTTGGCTAATTCTTTATCACCTAATTGCTCGTGAACTCCGCCCAATAGCATTTGTGCATAGGTTTCGTACAAAAAACTTCTTAACCGGAGATTAGTTTCATTTAATGCCTGTGTATAATGCATGGCAGAGTCCGGTCTTTGCATAGATAAAAAATACCTGCTGTAATTATATTGTACCTGCCTTACCATATAATTATACATAGGGGAGGTATTGTCAGGCAATGCTGCTTCCGCTTTTCTTATGTATTTTATTTGTTCATCGGGGTTGCCCAGGTTTTCATACACAATACTGATATCAATGTATAAGGAGCTTAATCTTCTTTTGTCATTTGTTTTCTGTGCAAGCGGAATGCCTTTAAAGAAAAATTCAAGCGACTTACTGTAGTCACCCGTATTAAATAGAAATAAGTTTCCTACGAAATTGTAACTGATAGCAAGTAAAGAATCGTTGTTCAACTGTTGAGCTATCTGCAGCATTTTTAAACAGGAAGCAGAGTCTAAATTGTTGTTGCCGCTTGAAAAATATTCTTCCCCTATTTTACTATACAAATCAAATCGTTTAATGGGGTTGGTGGTAGCCGCTAAAACAACCTTTAAACTATCCGTTTTGCTTTGTGTAAAAACAATTTGCACTACTATCAAATAGCATAAACAAATAAGCAGCTTTTTCATCATTCAATTAAGTTAACTCTTTTCCAGTTCTTCAATTGTTTTCTTTGCTGCTTTCAATCGTATCACTTTATTCTTTTCCACCAATTTATGCGTAGCCCATTTTTCTAATTTATGATGCAACGGAACTAATAATGCTGCAATACAAACCAAAGCCAGTAACATGAGTACTGGAGAGTGATGAGTGATGCGTTCTAAAAAAGGATGGAGTAATAAGTTGAGAAACTCAAATACCAGTAATAATGCAACTACACCGAGAAACTGAATGAGTTTTGTGTTGGTGATGTGACGGCGGCTGAGTAATAAAAACAACATAACGAAAATGATGATACCAAAGGCCATTAAAGCGTACTGGATATTTTGTTTACGTTCCTCTTCGGCTTTTATTTTTTCTGATGCTATTTCTTGCTGGCGTAATTGTTCCCGAAAAGTAGCAGCTTCGATAGTTCTTGTTTTCGTTACACTAAAAAGAGAATCTTTAGCTGTTATTGCAAGGCGAAAATATTTATTTACACTGTCTTGTTGTTTTGTTGCATCAAAACTTTTGTAGAGGTATTCATAAGACCGCATGGTTTGTTCCCGAAAGCCATTAGGAACCGATATCTGAATTGACAGCAATGCATAATAATTAACACTGTCATACTGCTGCATGGCAAGAAAAGCCTGGGCAAAATCATTGTTTACGTAAGCAATACCAAAATTATTTCGTTTATAAATTTTAAAAAGATAATAGTTCATTGATTTTCGTAAAAAGGGTATGGCAATATCATTTTGATCAGCAGACATATAGTTTTCCGCCATTGTACTCAATGAAATTGGCAAATGGTCATAATCTTTCACTCTTGTATCTATTGTGACAGATTTTTGAGAATACAACAAACCTGAATCAGGCATAGATGAAAGTGCATATAAAACACCAATATTATTATAGCATCTGGTAAGTCTATCATTTGCATCAATCGTTTGAGCTAATGTAATAGCTTTTTTATAATAATCAACAGCTTGTTCATAATTTTTGGCGAACATAAAAGCCAATCCTATCACATCGCTGGCGCACATAATACCGTAGTTATCTTTTCTTTTTTCAAAACG
>JBKJNM010000203.1:0-5245 GCA_046593655.1 Lacibacter sp.
AAAATTCTGCTCACGTTTGAATTCTGTAATTCAAACCCAAATTGAATTCCGAAAAAACCAAAACTCATATTCCATATTTCACGGAAGCTGAGTTTTTTTTGAGGAACAGAGGTTGAATGAGTTGAGGAAATGTTTGTTCCAGCAGCCATAGCAATCGGTTTGTTTGCATCTCTTCCTGTTGAGATGAATATAAAAAATATAATTAGAATGAACTACCCTCAGGGTGGGGGTTTTATATAACAAAACCATCAGATAATATGGCACCTTTCTTTACCACTACAATGCCGTCTTTCACCGTATAGAGTGAATGATCGGTATTGGGTAAATGAGCCCCGCCGTTGATGCGTACGTCATTTCCAATACGGCAATTTTTATCAATGATGGCATTTTTGATATAGCACCGTTCTCCTATGCCAATCTTAGGAATACCCCGTTCTGCAGCATGATTCATTTCCTCTAAGGTTTCATAATAATCACCACCCATAATATAACTGCTAACAACAGTTGTACCATGACCAATTCTTGAGCGGATACCGATAACACTATTCTCCAGCCTGCTTGCAAGAATGATAGATCCTTCTGCAATGATGGTTTTTTCCAATGTTGTACCGCTGATCTTCGCAGGGGGCAACATCCGTGCCCTTGTAAAAACAGGCCTGTCATTATCAAACAAATTGAAATCAGGAATCTCCGCTGTTAGTGCAAGGTTGGCTTCAAAGAAAGAATAAATATTTCCAATGTCCGTCCAGTAACCATCGTATTGGTGACTGATGACCTTATACTTTTCAATGGATTTAGGCAAGATCTCTTTCCCAAAATCAGTAGCTTCTTTATATTCATCCTGCAACATATCAATGAGTAATCTTTTATTGAAAATATAAATACCCATTGAAGCGAGATACACCCGTCCCGTATTTTTCATTTCATTTCCTGTATCACTCACCCATTCGCCCAAAATTTCATTCTTTGGTTTTTCAATGAACGAAGTAATTATATGATCTGCATCGGCTTTTAAAACTCCAAACTCAGGTGCATCCCTTTCATTAACGGGAATGGTTGCTATACTAATATCTGCACTGCGGGCAACATGATCATCAATCATTTTCTGAAAATCCATCTGGTATAACTGATCACCTGAAAGAATTAAAACATAATCTGATTCATGCTGTTCAACATGACGCAAACATTGGCGAACTGCATCGGCTGTGCCCTGGTACCATCCGGGATTATCAGGCGTTTGTTCTGCAGCAAGAATATCCACAAAGGCATTGCTGAACATACTGAAGTGATAGGTATTCTTGATATGCTTATTCAACGATGCTGAATTAAACTGCGTTAATACAAACATGCGATTGATACCGGCATTAATACAGTTAGAAATGGGAATATCAACCAATCTGTATTTTCCTGCAATAGGAACGGCTGGTTTACTTCGGCTTGCTGTTAATGGATATAAACGTGTGCCTGCACCACCACCCAGAATAACTGCTAATGTGCTCTTTGCTGCTGACTTGCTCATAAAATAAATTTATACGATGATGAGTATGATAATAATTATTGTAAACTTTTATAGAGATCAATATACTTCTGAACACTGCTCTCCCAACTGAAATCAAGCTGCATCATGTATGTTCTTGCTTTTTCGAATTGCTTTTTATTGTTGTACAAATCACAGGCCCTCCAAACTGCATTACATACATCGCCTACAACTGCGTTTGAAAACACAAGGCCATAACCATCTTTTTCTCCAATATCTTTTACCGTATCCCGCAAGCCGCCTGTATTTCTTACTAAAGGTACAGTTCCATACCGCATGGCATACATTTGGTTTAAGCCGCAAGGTTCAACCCGGCTGGGCATCAATAAAAAATCAGCCCCTGCATACATTAAATGGCTGAGAGCTTCATTATATCCTATATAACAACTGTAATCATTTTGCGACAGTGCGTTCATTCCATTTAATCGGCTTTCTATATCGGGTTCACCACTACCCAAAATCAGGAAATTCATTCGTCTTCCGATATAATAAAAAGAATCGCCCACTACAGCCGGTAAAAGATCGGCTGCTTTTTCGCCCACCAAACGGCCAATAAAAACAAATAATGGTTTATGTATATCCAAACCAAACGTTTCGCAGAGCTTTGCTTTGTTCTTTGCTTTCCCTTCTTCAACCGTTTCAATACTGAAATCGTCTTTGATATATTTATCTTTTGATGGATCCCAAACATCTGCATCAATACCATTTAAGATGCCAACACATTTTCCTTTTTCATATTCAAACAATGCTTCCAATCCATTACTCATGTATTTCAATTCTTCCAGGTAACTGTTGCTCACCGTTGTAACTTTTGATGCACACTTGATACCGCTTGCCAATGGATTGATTGCTTTTTCCCATTCAAGCATTCCTGTTTTCCATTGATCATAAGGAGGAAGATATGATGACTTTTCCCATCCCATCCAACCCTGGTACTGTGCATTATGAATGGTCATGACGGTTGGTATGGATGCAAGATGATTGTAACGGTAACAGTATTTCATCATAAAAGGAATCAGGCCTGCATGATAATCATGCACATGTACTGCATCAGGACGATGCTCCCATGAAGCAAGCCAGTCAACTACCGCAATTTGAAAGGCAGTGAAACGTTGAGCATCGTCATCATAGCCATAAATTTTTTCTCGGTCGAGCAATCCATTGATATCAACCAGGTAAAGGCCAAAGCCAAGCTTATTAGTTTTTTCTTTGATAATAGTATAATCAAAAAAATAATCGCCCAGGTTGGTAACCCCTTTATGCACCTCGTTCCATTCATTGGCAAGAAGAAACTTTGTACGATACATGGGCATCACCACTTTGGCATCATGACCAGCATCCTGCAGGTATTTGGGAAGAGCTCCAACAACATCACCTAAACCACCGGCTTTGGCAACAGGATAACACTCGGCACTTACATGAATAATTTCCATTGAAACGGGGTTAAGCATTGATAGTTCAATATAGCAAGAGTTTCCATATTCCTGCATCAAAGAATAAATAATTTTTAAAAAGCTTATTTCTTTTTACTTTCAGGCTTTGCAACTAAATACAGCAACAATTGTTATGAATCAAACAAATCAACCAACCAACTATGGTGCCTTAGGTACTTTAGTTACCGTTTTCTTTTTCTGGGGATTTATTGCCGCTTCAAACAGCATCTTTATTCCTTTTTGTAAGTCACATTTCAATTTAAGTCAGTTTGAGTCGCAATTGATCGGCTCTGCATTCTACATTGCCTATTTTGCAGGATCTCTTGCTCTGTTCCTTGCCTCTAACATTCTGGGCTACGACATTATCAATAAAATAGGTTATAAAAAAGGGATCATTTACGGTTTATGGATATCCGTTGCAGGCGCATTGCTGATCATTCCTTCTGCGAATGCAAATTCCTTTCCTGCTATTTTAGCTTCGTTCTTCGTAGTGGCATTAGGCTTTTCCTTACAGCAAACTTCAGCACAACCATTTGCTATTTCGCTGGGTGATCCTTCTACAGGTTCACACCGTTTAAATATGGGTGGAAGTGTGAATTCATTTGGTACCACATTGGGTCCTATCATTGTAAGTTTTTTTCTGTTTGGTTCAGTAGGTGGCGATGTAAAAGAAGTAACCGTTACTAATATCAATACATTGTATATGATTGTTGCAGCTGTGTTTGCAGCAGTGGCCCTGTTTTTTACTTTTTCAAAATTACCTTCCGGTATCAGTGAATCAAAAGTGGAAAAAGAAAACAAGGCGTCTCTTTCCTTATTAGTCATGACAGGTTTAATTATAGCTACCATTGTTGTTGGCATCATGACAGATGTTCCCAAGTTTCCCCTGCTGATTGCTATTATTCTTGCCGTTGTTCTTGTATTACTTATTTCAAACAAAAATGCCATTAGTAACAACCAAGGTTGGGGTGCAATGAAATATCCACAACTGATCTATGGCATGCTCGGCATTTTTGTTTACGTAGGTGTAGAGGTAACCATTGATAATAACTTTGGTGCCCTTTTAAAAACACCGGGATATTTTAATGAATTGGGTTTAGATGAAAGTAAGATTTCAAAATATGTCTCTTTGTACTGGGGCAGCCTTATGATTGGGCGATGGACAGGTGCTGTTAGTGTATTCAATTTAAAAGGCATGGCAAAAACTATTGCCATGATCGTTGTTCCATTCATAGCATTTGCAGTCATTCTTTTTGTCAACTTTATATATGGAAATGATATCACCGACCTGCTCCCTTATTCAATTTGTGTATTGATTGCAATTGGAGCCTTTTTCTATGGGCAGGAAAAACCGGTTAAAACATTAATTACGGTTTCAGTGCTGGCAATGGTTTCCATGGTTATTGGCGTACTCACCACCGGACTGATATCAGTATATGCATTCATGGCTGGTGGCTTATTCTGCTCCGTGATGTGGCCTTGCATCTTCTCATTAGGTGTTGGTGGTTTAGGAAAATATACCAGCCAGGGCTCTGCGTTATTGATCATGATGATTCTTGGAGGCGCTATCATTCCGCCATTTCAGGGAACATTGGGTGATATTGGTACAATTGGTATTCACTATTCATATATCATTGCTGCCGTTTGTTTTGGAATACTTGCATTAATTGCATTAAAACTGAAATCAATATTGAAAGCACAGGGATTGGATTTTGATAACCAGATTGCCGGTGGAGGACACTAAAAGTTTTACATATAAAAGAAAAATTAAATCATAACCATGATAAAAGATTATGCAGTTGGCATTGATATTGGTGGCACCAATACAAAATTTGGTATTGTTGATCGTCATGGGCTTATTGTTGAACAGGGACGCATGCTTACTGATGTACACGAAAATGCAGAAGATTTTATTGAAGAACTGTATGCTAATTTAAGTTTACTCATTGCTGCACATGGAGGCAATGAAAAGTTTAAAGGAATTGGCGTTGGCGCTCCCAATGGCAATTATTACAACGGAACGATTGAATATGCCGCCAATTTGAAATGGAAAGGAATTATTCCCATGGCAGAATTGATGGAAAAGAAGTTTGGCTTACCGGTTAAACTCACCAATGATGCCAATGCAGCAGCAGTAGGTGAAATGATGTACGGTGTTGCAAAAGGAATGAAACATTTTATCACTATTACATTGGGTACGGGTGTGGGCGCAGGAATTGTCATTGATGGAAAGATTGTGATTGGACATGATGGATTTGCCGGTGAGTTAGGTCAT
>JBKJNM010000229.1:0-3104 GCA_046593655.1 Lacibacter sp.
GCACGAATTGAGTCAAATTCTTTATTAACAAATTGTTCTGCTGCAAAACCGGTCACCGCTTCAATTCTTCTAACGCCTGCTGCCACTGCCGTTTCAGCAATCAGTTTAAAGAAACCAAGTTCACCGGTATTGCCAACATGAGTTCCGCCACAAAGTTCAATGGAATAATCCGGATCCATGATTACTACACGTACCACATCTGCATATTTTTCACCAAACAATGCCATTGCACCCATTGCAATTGCTTCTTCTTTTTGCATTGATTTGATGACAACAGGAATATTTTCCCTGATCTTTTTATTCACCAATGCTTCTACTTTGGTTACTTCCTCATCCGTCATTTTTGCAAAGTGCGAAAAATCAAAACGCAGATATTCTTCATTCACTAAACTTCCTTTCTGCGCCACATGTGTGCCCAGCACTTTACGTAAAGCAGCATGCATAAGGTGTGTTGCCGAATGATGAATCGTAATTTTTTTTCTGCGTTCTGTATCAACTCTTGCAGTTACAAGTGCTGAAATATTCATTGGAATCTGATCAATTAAATGAATGATGAGATCATTTTCTTTTTTGGTATCTGTAACAACTGCTTCTTCACCTTCAAAACTCAATATACCTGTATCTCCAACCTGGCCACCACTCTCCGCATAAAATGGAGTTCTATCCAACACCAACTGACACCCTTCTTTACCTTTGATATTTACCTTACGGTACTTAATCACTTTACCTTGCGCTTCCGTTGAGTTATATCCTACAAACTCTATATCATTACCCGGAACCACATCAACCCAATCTTCTGTATCAATGATTGTTGCAGCACGGCTACGTTCTTTCTGCTGCTGCATTTCTTTATCAAAACTGGCTTCATCAACGGATAATGATTGTTCAGATGCAATGAGTCTGGTTAAATCAATCGGGAAACCAAACGTATCAAACAATTCAAAGGCTGCTTTGCCATCAATCACTTTCGCTTTTGTGGTTGTAATCATATCATCAATGCGTTTCAATCCTTTTTCAAGTGTACGCAGGAACGCCTCTTCTTCTTCCTTCACAACTTTCTGCACAAAACTTTCCTGTGCTTTTAATTCAGGAAATACTGCTTCAAATTGGTTTGCCAACACAAGAACCAATTGATGAAGTAATGGCTGCTTATAATCCAGGTAAGAATAATAATAACGAACGGCTCTTCTTAAAATTCTTCTGATCACATAACCGGCACCTGTATTAGAAGGTAGCTGTCCATCGGAAATGGTGAAACAAATAGCTCGTATATGATCGGCCAGTACACGAAAAGCAACAGCCTCCCTCCAACTCCCTCCGGAGGAGGGAGAGTCTTTCGCCGCCGAATTATATTTTCGTCCAACTATTTTTTCTACTTCAGCAATAGTACCGGTAAAAATATCTGTATCGTAATTGCTTTGTTTATTCTGCAATACTCTCGTCAATCGCTCAAAACCCATTCCTGTATCTACATGTTTGGCAGGAAGTTGTTCCAGGGATCCATCTTTTAAACGATTGTATTGAATGAACACATTGTTCCAGATTTCAATGACCTGTGGATGATCATTGTTTACCAATGTTTTACCATCAACCAATATACGTTCATCATCGTTTCTGCAATCAACATGAATTTCAGTACAGGGGCCGCAGGGACCGGCATCACCCATTTCCCAGAAATTATCTTTTTTATTGCCGGGTAAAATACGCTCCTCAGCAATTACTTTTTTCCATTCACTCCATGCTTCTTCATCTTTAGGCAACTTCTCTTTTTCATCTCCTTCAAATACGGTTACGTACAACCGATCTTTAGAAATTCCATATACATCAGTCAATAATTCCCAACTCCAGGCAATCGCTTCTTTTTTAAAATACCCGCCTGCCGGACGGGCAGGATCACCAAAGCTCCAGTTGCCCAGCATTTCAAACATGGTATGGTGATAGGTATCTACACCCACTTCTTCCAGGTCGTTATGTTTACCACTAACACGTAAACATTTTTGTGTATCGGTTACTCGGCTATGCTCCGACTTGCTGTTGCCAAGAAAATAATCCTTAAACTGGTTCATACCTGCATTCGTAAACAACAAAGTAGGATCGTTCTTAACCACTATCGGTGCCGAGGGAACGATATGGTGTTTTTTAGAGGCAAAAAAATCTAAGTATTTTTTTCTTATTTCAACTGCTGTCATCATATTCATCCTGTGTTTGGATTGATTTTTGAAGGGTGATACTCCTATCTTTGTGCCCTTCCTCTAATGGGGGTCAAAGGTAAGCCAAACCTATGCACACCTGCTTGCTTATATGAAGAAAGTAAAGTATTTCTATAATACCAATACACTCCGGTATGAGAAACTGGTGACGCCGCTACGGGTAAAGCTGCTGCGTGTTTTTAGTTTTCTTGCTGCTGTATCTGTAGCCGGTTTTTTATTCATGCAAATTTCCTATCGATATTTTCCTTCGGCCAATGAAAAGAAATTATTGAATGAGAATAGCCGCATTAAAGACAACTATTCTATTCTTAGCACAGAAATATTAAAGATGAACAGGGAGCTGAGTGAAATAGAGAAGCGTGACAACCAAGTGTACCGGTCTATTTTTGAAGCAAGTCCGTTGCCAGACAGTGCAAGAAGCAAGATGATAGAAAAGCAAGCTGAAGAAAGATTACTCGCCGGTTTAAGTGAAGATGAACTAAATACATCCATCCTCACACAGATCAATACATTACGGAACAGGTTATATGCGCAAACCACTTCCTTTACTGCAATTGAAGAGATGGTGAAGAATAAAGAAGCCTTATTGGCTGCAACGCCTGCCATTCAACCGGTGAGTAATAAAGAATTGTCGAGGCTTGCATCTGGTTTCGGGTACCGTATTGATCCTGTTTATAAAACCACCAAAATGCATGCAGGTCTTGATTTTGCTTCACCGCAAGGCACACCTATTTATGCAACGGCAGATGGTGTTGTGAGTTTAGCAGGCAATATGGCGAATGGTTATGGCAATCATGTGATCATTAATCATGGTTATGGATACGAAACATTATATGGCCATATGGTACGTATTAAAGCAAGAAGAGGACAACGCATTCGCAGAGGAGAAGTGAT
>JBKJNM010000128.1:0-3091 GCA_046593655.1 Lacibacter sp.
CTTTCACGAACCGTATGTTTTGAAAATTTGCTGGGCCATAAACAAAAACCATCATGATGTTTGGCTGTGATGATGATCATTGTTGCACCCGCTTCTTTTGCAATCCGGCACCATTGATTTGCATTAAAAGCAGTGGGATTGAAAACTGCAGCAGGCTCATCACCATGTCCCCATTCTTTATCAGTAAAAGTATTGGGGCCAAAGTGGGCAAATAAATAATATTCCAGGTTGTGCCAGGCCAGTTGTTGTTTGGTTGGAACGGGGAGAACATGCTGACTGTTGGCCGACATCATCAGCAATACAAAAACCACGAAAGATGAAATGAACCTGATCATATGATTTGATGACCCAAAATAAGAAATCAAAATTACATAACGCCTACCTTTGCAGCACTTTCAGAAATCACTAAAATCAATAAGTATGGATTACAGGATCGAAAAAGATACCATGGGCGAAGTAAAGGTTCCCGTGAAAGCTTTTTATGGTGCACAAACACAACGTAGTATTGATAATTTTAAAATTGCACAGGATATTAACCGCATGCCGATTGAAATCATCCGTGCATTTGCTTATTTGAAACAAGCCGCTGCTCTTACTAACAATGAAGCCGGCATTATGCCTAAAAAGAAAGCGGTTTTGATTGGAAAAGTATGCAAAGAAATTCTGGAGGGAAAGCTCGATGATTCGTTTCCTCTTGTTGTATGGCAAACGGGAAGCGGTACGCAAAGCAACATGAATGTAAACGAGGTAATTGCTTACCGTGCTCATGTATTGAATGGAGGTAAACTGAGTGACAAGGAAAAATATCTTCATCCCAATGATGATGTAAACAAAAGCCAGAGCAGTAACGATACATTCCCAACTGCCATGCATATTGCAGCGTATAAAATTTTGATTGAGACAACTATTCCAGGAATTGAAAAACTGCGGAACACGTTAGATAAAAAAGCAAAAGCATTTAAGAAAGTTGTTAAGATCGGCCGTACACATTTCATGGATGCAACGCCTTTAACACTGGGGCAGGAGTTCAGCGGATATGTTTCTCAGTTGAATCATGGATTGAAAGCAATCAAAAATACATTGTCTCATTTAAGTGAATTAGCGCTGGGTGGTACTGCAGTAGGTACAGGTATTAACACACCTCCGGGATATGATGTGAATGTTGCAAAACATATTGCCAAACTCACAAAGCTTCCTTTTATAACGGCTATAAATAAATTTGAAGCATTGGCTGCACATGATGCAATTGTAGAAGCACATGGTGCTTTGAAAACAGTAGCTGTAAGTTTAATGAAGATTGCCAATGATATCCGTATGCTCAGCAGCGGACCAAGAAGTGGCATTGGTGAAATTTTTATTCCGGATAACGAACCGGGCTCATCTATTATGCCGGGCAAAGTAAACCCCACTCAATGTGAAGCGATGACAATGATTGCAGCTCAGGTAATGGGTAATGATGTTGCCATCAACATAGGTGGTGCGATGGGTCATTTTGAATTAAATGTGTTTAAGCCTGTAATGATTTATAATTTTTTACACAGTGCCAGGTTAATTGGCGATGGATGTATAAGCTTTAATGATAAATGTGCAGTTGGTATTGAGCCTATTGCTGCCAATATTAAAAAGCATGTAGACAACTCGCTGATGCTTGTAACAGCGCTTAATACAAAAATTGGATATTACAAAGCGGCTGAAATTGCACAGAAAGCACATAAAGAAGGTACGACCTTGAAAGAAATGGCCGTGAAGCTCGGTTATGTAACTGCAAAGGAATTTGATGAATGGGTGGTACCTGCAAACATGGTAGGGAAGATATAGTTGTTAATCCATAATCTTTAACGGGTAGTTATAAGTAAAAAGTAGAAGCTTACACTTCTCCTTTTTGTTATTCATAACTGCTGAAATAATCTGGTTCAGGCTGATTATGCTCAGCTTTTGCGACCACTGCAACATTTGTTTTGTTTGCACCAAAGAACAAACGGTAAAGTCTTGAGACCTTTTCAGTTGTTCGTTCTTCACGCAAAATGTAAAGATGATTTTCAGTTTTCATCATGGTTGTTTCGTGGGCCAATGCTGCTGAAAGAAAAGAGGCTGGGATAAATGTGTTTTGCATACTGGAGGTTTTACAAGGGTAATAGAATCAAAACCCCTGCCATTGCATATACAGGGGTTTTGATTTAACAGTGTTTTATTGTTTGATGAGTTTTACTTTTTTATTAATGGCTTTGCCAGTAATGTCAATGTAGTAAAGACCTGTTTTATATGTGCTCATATCAAACTGAATATTGTTTTTTCCTTTTACAAGGTTAACTGCAAGTACCTGGATGATACGGCCTGTATTGTCAATCACTTTCAATTGTGCCGTTTCATCAGCAATGGCGTTGATCATGATTGTTGTTTTTTCTGTTACAGGATTTGGGAACACATTTACGATTACATTTTGTAATACATCAAAGCTTACATTAATAATATTTGTGTATTTCCTTATACCACTGTTTTCATTTGAATGCACACGGTAGTAAACGGTGGTTGCTAATTTGCCGGCATTAAAGTCAGTAAAGTTGTAAGTAATATTTGCTGCTTGAATATTCTTGGCATCTACAGTTCCAATGTCTTCGAAGTTTAAATTATCCAGGCTACGTTGTATAGTATATGAAACAACATCTACCTGGTTATTAACAACCCATTCAAGTTTGGCAGCGTCACTCACTGCTTTTCCGGTAAAGCTAAATAGATCAAACGGAAGTGTGGAAGAGGACGACAAAAAGTAGAAACTTGAAAAAGAGGTTACATTAAACTGAATAGCATGGCCATAAGTTGATTGCACATAACGGCCGGTAACAGTTTGCCCTGTTGCAACTGTTGCCATTGCAGTGCCACAAGCATCGTTGTTTTTATATACCGCCATATCATTAATTCCTATTACACCACTGCCAGCAGTTGCAATCATATCTGAAAGTTCTTTTGATGTGATATAAAGACGAACTGAAACAGCAGCAACAGGAGCATTTTGTACACCAATCGTTACATTCCGGTTTAAGTATTTGTTAGCAAATGCGGTTCTTACCGGGTTGCCTGTTCTTGTAAAAAA
>JBKJNM010000213.1:0-4750 GCA_046593655.1 Lacibacter sp.
GTGCAAGGTTCAATACTTACAACACAAGCAGGTATTTGTAATCTGGAAATATCATTGCAAAGAAGCCCAAGCTCTAACAGCTTGCAGGAACAAATTAGCTGTACCAGAAACCTGCTAGGTCAGTTAATACAACTTGAAGCACAGTTAAAAGCTATTGATATACGATTTGCAGGAAACGGGGGACAGGCATATATGGAAAAATCAAAATATTATAGTCAGCATATGCCCAGGGGATGTAATTGATGATAAAGCAATTTAGCCGACCAGTTAAGATATTTGTAAATTCTGATAGCTGCTACTGCATAGGTATGCACTCTGCCGGTTTCAATAAAAATAACGGTGTCAATTGAAGCTGGGATATTATATTCTTCTTTAATTTTTTGTCCAATGCCAGATTGAAGAGGTGCAAATTTTAATTTCCTTTCTTATCATTATGTATAGCAAAATTTACCATACAGTTGCAGAAATTACACACTCCATCAAAAAGAAGAAATGGATTAATTGAATTCACCCTGTAAAGATAATCTAGTTATAAACTTTTTTGGTACCGGTACATATTTTATTTAAAAGCAGAGTTCTTATTTTATTATTTTTTATAACCAAGTTTTTTGCATTATCAGATAGTATTTTTCAAAAAATGTTTCTTTCTTTTGTATCAAGTCAAATGAAAGAAACAAAGAAAAAATCATCCTAAAATTCTGGTAGTTGTGATTTGCTTTCAAACCTGCCTGTCGGCATACAGGTTATTAAGTAGCTTAGTTCTTTAACAACTCTGATTGCTCGGGGGAGTTTCATCTGGTAAGAAAATTTAAAAATTTCACATTGAATACATGATTTCCCATTGCTGTCAGTTCATATTCAAACTGTGAGGATAAAGAAATATAGGTGTTTCCCCCGGCCTACAGTTTCGCTGTTGTTCTATTAAAATTATACACCGTTACAATGCTTCCTTTGTCTCTTGTTTTAGACGCATCGGTTGAAGTTTCCATTATGTTAATGAACGCCACAGCCATTCAAATGGGCCAAACCGGTAATAACGCAACCAGATAGATGAAAAAATAAGCTGGAATACCCAAAGCGCAGCAACCACAAAAAATAACTGGTGAGATTTTAGATGATTTAATACTCCAGCCCATATCCATAAAAAAATAAAGTGCAGATGTTACTGATCAGAAAATATATGATTTAAAATTTTATATTCTGATAATGAAACCCGTTTTAGTAATTTAGATAAATACCTGCCTGGAATTTTTGGCCAATTTAATGTTTTAAAAAAGTTTTTTAATGATGCCCATTAAATCACAATAATGTTTCATTCCCGGTTTTCCCATCTACGGATTTTTCTTTTGTTAATAATCCTGAAATTTATAATCAGCCACACATTTGCTCAGGAGGTAGCTGATGATTCCTTTCATCTCCCGGTAATAATACCAACATTCAAATCTAATCTGGGGCCGGTTCTGTTGATAGATGAGGCCCATAATAATGGCGGTTTGCTGGAAGAAAATTACCGGCCTTTTAAGAAAATACTGGAAAGGGATGGATACAGGATTGTACCTATAAGTTCAGCATTCACAGCAGAAGCCCTCTCAAAGGGGCAAATTCTTATAATCATTAATGCTTTGGCGTTGGAAAATCTTAATAAATGGAGCTTACCTGTTTCCCCGGCTTTTTCGCACAAAGAGATCTTAGCTGTTTGCACATGGGTTTATAATGGCGGCGCATTACTCCTTGTAGCTGATCACATGCCGTTTCCGGGAGCCGCCCAAGCATTGGCCCATGAATTTGGCGTAACATTTACCAATGGTTTTGCTATTGATACGGTTCATTGGGATGCATTAGTTTTCCGGAAATCAGACGGATCACTGGCAGTACATCCGATAACGGAGGGACGTAACCCTTCCGAAAAAATTGACTCCGTAGCCACCTTTTGGGGACAGGCATTTCAGGCTTTTGATCAAAAGGTAAAAAGTTTATTTATATTCAGGGAACATGTAGTTACATACAATCCGGATACAGCCTGGCGTTTCAATGAACACACAAGGGTAATTCCTGTAAAAGGATGGATGCAGGCTTCAACCTTAGCATATGGAAAAGGACGAGTACTTATTTTGGGTGAAGCAGGTTTGCTTTCTGCGCAAATTGTCGGACCACGGCGTGTACGTATGGGCATGAATTCCCGGTTGGCAGAGCAAAATCCACAATTTATATTAAATGCCATGCATTGGCTCTCGGGTCTTCTTCCGGTTCAATGATGACTGAATTTTTTTGACTGCCGATAACTTCAGATGAGGAAAGAGCAGTAGCAATTATTTGTGGAGTATTTATATCCATATGGGAGATATTAAACTACTTTTTCATCATCGGCTGTTTCTTCCAATACGTTAATGACCGCCACAACCATTCAAATGGACCAAACTTAAAGTAGCGCAACCAGATTGCTGAAAATATGAGATTGAAAAGCCATACACCGCCTACAACATAATAGAGCTCATGATATTTCAGTTTATTATAATTGCCGAAGCCATAACCATAAAAGAATAAAGTACAAAGAATACTTTGCAACAGATAATTGCTAAACGCCATCTGACCCACATTCGCTAATCCTTTCATGAGCCATGGAATGATCCTGCTTCTAAATACTAACATGATAAGGCTGGCATGACCAAGGCAAAGAAAAAACCTTTTTAAATCGTATAAGACCCAAAAGTTCACACGGTATGCATCAACATAAGCTCCAAAATTTAATAATCCACTTTGACCTTTAGAAAACATTATCCAACCAATAGGGATGCCTATACCATATCCGATCATTAAGCCCATAGCGTAAGTGGAAGTGCAAAGTTTATTAGAGAAAAAACCAATGCCGAGTAAGGCCATTCCTAAAAACATCATACAAAGAGAATCCCATACTCCATGATAAATTCCCCAAGCTTCATCATCTGAATTCTCGGGGATAAAGTAGGTGAAAATGGTTCCATAGCCGGAATGCATTTTCCTTATATTTCTGTCTCTTCTTTCAGGATCAGGTCTCCAGTTTTGTATTTCCAGCCATACCGTTTTTGCTTGCTGTTGTTGAGCAGTTAATGCTTTACCTGCTTTTTCTGCTTTAATTACTTCAACATAAGCAGCTCTTTTTTCTCTCGTTTCATTGTACCAGAGCTGTTTTTTTAAAATGCCTATACCTATACAAATAATCGCCAGAAGGAACAGCCATTTTACTGCTGTTTTCCGGAAAGGGTAAAGCAGCATTCCGGCTAAACCATAGAAGTAGAGAATATCTCCGGGCCATAGCAACACATAAGCATTGAGCACTCCAAAGAGTACCAGTAATAACAACCTCCGGTAATATAATTCTGCTATAGTCACACCTCCCAATATTTCTTTTTTATTCATCGTAAATAAGATCATCCCTGCACCAAAGAGCATAGAAAACAAACCTCTCATCGTACCTGAAAAAAACACATCGATAACTTGCATGGTGCGGTAATCAGCCGTATCATGCGGGCCTCGACTGATGGTATAGAAAACGCTCCAATCAATGCCAAAGCCCGGGATATTCATTAGCAATATGCCGAGCAAGGCTACTCCACGTACTACATCAATTGTTTTGATGCGTTCGGAAGTGGCAACAGGACTTGTTGTTTCTTTTTGACTGCTACTTGCGTCAGAATAAACTGGAATATTAGTATCCATATATGAATTTTAAGTGATAAGCTAATTAAGATTATATAGGAATAACAGGTTCAGTCGCTGATGGTTTACGCATTATTTTCGACAACCATTTGCCGGAACTTAGGCGGCGAAGCAGCCATTCAGCGGGTCCATAATTATAATATTTCAACCAGATTATACTTAAGGCTATTTGTACCATAATAACTTCCGCTGTAAATAAATAAAGTTGCCATTGCGTTAGCCTGCCATAATAGCCCATGCCATAACCATAGAAGAAGATAGTACAGACAATAGTTTGTATAAAATAATTTGTCAGCGCTAATTTTCCTACAGCCGCAAAAGCTTTCCAAAGCCCGTTTAAAATTCCGGCGGCCAAAAACCACATAACAAAACTTGTATAGGCAAGTGCCATTACAGCCCGTTCTAAAGGAAAAAAGAAGGTATGAGGCAGCGCATACCGGTTGATATATTTCACATAATCCTGCAAAGCAAGTTGGTGAAAATGCAGCCTGAACCAGCCAAACAATAATCCGCCTGCTAAACAGATCAATCCCAAAAGCAGGTATTTACTTCGGGAGAAACTATTATTAAAGAACCCAATCTTGTAAAGGAGCATTCCTAAAAAAATCATGCTGGCAAAATCCCAAATGCCAATCCGGTAGGTCCATTGTGCTTCCCTGGATTGAGTGGCAGGCAGCAGATGATTCCACGTTTTTCCATAATCACCGCTTCTCATTGCTTTAATATTTGCACTATCTTTTTTTAGGTCCACTTTCATTGATGCCAGGGTCCCTTCCCATGCTTTTTTATCTTGTTTTTGCAGCTTGGTTAAAGTATCTTTTTTTGCTATGATTCCATTTTGTGCTTTTGCTACAGAATCTTTTTTAAATTTATTTTCCAATGCATTAAGCGTTATATATTTATTATACGCCTTTTTATCATCAGCATAATTCCAATAATTTTTTCCGCTATAAATTAATGTGGTTAGTATAGCTGCGATCAGCAGACCCCGATGAGAAAGCCGGATAAAAGGAAAAAGAAGAATGCCCATTACACCAAGATGAAACAATATATC
>JBKJNM010000015.1:0-2903 GCA_046593655.1 Lacibacter sp.
CACTCTTGTATGGTTTAGGAAAGCGACAAATATAGGAGATTAGGGCTGTATTAATTTTTAGCCATTTTTTATCTTATCAACACATTTAGCTTTGTTTTCAACAAGAGTAAGGTTTTGTTTGTCATATAGAAACTTTATTCTTAATTGAACACTATGTATGCTGTTTTAACCATTGCCCGTTACAAAAAACGATTTATCTATTTTGCTTTGATGGCAATGGCGTTACATCGTTTGCCACTTCTTTTTAACAGGAAGATCAGCTTTCAAAAAACGCTGGGATGTGGCCGTGGTGGAACTTTCAGCAAATGGCCCGATTGGCAGCAATGGGGTGTTTTAGTTGTATTGAAAGAAGATGACATGAAAACAAATACCGCAATAACTGATCATCAGCAACGGTTAAAAGCGGTTTATGGCAAAATGATCAGTGGATGGTGGAAATTTTTTGGTTGCGAAACCTGGACAGTTGTTTTACAACCTATCGAAGGACATGGAACATGGGATGGTAAAGAAGCTTTTGGACATTTACCATCTAAAACTGACTATGAAGGAATGATTGCGGTACTGACCAGGGCAACCATACGAGGCAATAAACTGGCTCGCTTTCATGAACATGTAGAATCCATTTCAAACGATATGCGCAAAGCAGATGGTTTTTTGTTTTCCATTGGTATTGGTGAATCGCCACGGTTGCGGCAGGCTACTTTTTCTGTTTGGCAAAGCAAGGAACAAATGAAACAGTTTGCTTACAAAATGAAAGACCATGCAGAAGTAATACAGAAAACAAGAAAAGAAAATTGGTATAGTGAAGATATGTTTGTACGTTTTAAAGTAATAGAGACATGGGGAACGATTAAGGGAGTTGAGCCGATTTGAAAAATGTGATTATACAATTGAATTGATCAATAGCAATTTGTTTTTCTATTCAACTCTGTAAAATATATTCAGCAAGTCTTCGACAAGCTCAGCCTGACCGCACTCTGTCGTATAGCATGTCGAAATATGAGCTTGTCGAAATGTTGACAGGAATTAGATTCTAAAGTTGAATAGTTTTACACTAGCACATAACTATTAAATGAATAAAAATTTTCACCGCTACTTTATCATCAATAAACCATACGATATGGTTTCGCAGTTCGTCAGTTCGCATGAGGTTAAGTTGCTGGGTGATCTTGATTTTGATTTTCCTGCAGGAACACATGCTATTGGACGATTAGATAATCATTCAGAGGGCTTACTCATATTAACCACGAATAAAAAAGTAACACGACTTTTATTCTCTTCTGAAAAAAAACACAAACGAACTTACCTGGTGATGGTAAAAAATATTGTAACTGAAGAATTGCTTGAACAATTAAAAAGAGGAGTAACCATTCCTGTAAAAGATGGCGAACCATATCTCGCTGTTCCTGATTCCATTGAAATCGTGGATGATGTAACCGATCATTATATACATATAGATGATTTCCGTCAACAGTATCCGCATACATGGTTATTGATGACGTTAACGGAAGGAAAATTTCACCAGGTGCGTAAAATGTGCCTTGCTATTCATCGCCGCTGCCTGCGCTTGATCCGTATTTCAATTGAAAATTTGAAGTTGGGGGATTTGCAACCCGGATGTGTAAAAGAATTTGAAGAAAAGGAATTTTTTAAGCTGATTGGGGTTGAGTGTAACTCCTGAACGTTGCAAATTTGATTTGAAGTTTAAAAAAACTATCTTGCACTATGTTTTTACAAAAACATATCACTACAAACCTGATGCTATCCTACTTCCTCAACCTGATTGCAGCAGGTGATGGCAGTTTGCCCGATTACTAAGTTTATGTTTATCATTTACTGTTTGTTTTATTGTGTAAACAACTAAACATACATCGCAACCTTGCTTCAAGCAATACTTACTTACCACCCCCACATTTTAAACGTTAAAAAAGCTTTATGGCTCAACATAATTATTACGTTGAAAACGAATTAGGAAGATTACGAAAACTATTAATTCATAGTCCTGATGGTGGTATTGGCAAAATCATTCCGGGCACCTTTGCTGATAATCTATATGACGATATTGTACATCTGAAAAACATGCAGAAAGAATACAATCATTATGTAAAGCTATTATTGTATTTCTTAGACAGGGAAAAGATTAACTATATCAACAATTATCAGCAACAGACCGATGCTGAAAAAAAATCATGGTGTTTTATTCCCGGCAAGGCAGAATATTTCAACAGCGATAAAGTACTGGACACACAACAACTGCTGGGCGAAATCATCAGCGATGAAAAAATAAAGCTGCGGTTGATATCAGCTATCTGTTCGTATGAAGAATCAAGTTTTGCTATTCAGCAAAGGTTAGAAAACATCAACGATCCTGCTTTACTGGCCAAGGTATTCATCACCGGTATTCTTCCATCAGAAGAAAACGGAACAAATGAAGATATGTTCATCTTCCCTCCTGTTCCCAACTTTATTTTTACCCGTGATATTGGCATTATGGTCAAAGGCCATATCCTGCTAAGCCGTATGGCAACCGTGGCAAGAAGAAGAGAATCACTACTCACAAAATTTTTATCGCTCTACTACTTCTTTAAAGATGAACCCCAAAAAATAATGGAGATCATTGAAGAAAGTGATTTCTTTTTATATGAAGAAGAAGAGCGTAAGCACCGCATCATCACTATCGAAGGTGGTGATGTGATGATGATCCATCCTAAACATTTTGTCATTGGCTGTAGCATACGTACCAGCAGCAGTGCGGTGAATGAAATGGTGCATACCTTATTTAGCAAACCGGAACTTGGTATTGAAAAAATTTCCGTTGTAAAAATTCCCAAGAACCGTGCACAGATGCATATTGATACCATTTTTACACAGGTGAAACGAAATGTGTGGGTGTTGTATGGCCG
>JBKJNM010000077.1:0-9960 GCA_046593655.1 Lacibacter sp.
GTTTTCAGTTGTAAACGGGCTCTATGCAAATACACTTTTACCTGGCTCTCGTTCAATCCCGTTATTTCACCAATCTCATCGTAACTGTATCCTTCGTAATCTTTTAATAAAACCAAACTTCTTGCTGTTTCGCTTAAACGGGCCAACGCATCTTCCAGCACTTTCTTCATATTATGCTGCGGCCTGTTTTGTATTCTTACATCCTCTCTAAATTCATCTTTCAAACTTACCCGTTTGTGTTTGCGAATATGGTCAATCATCTGGTTGTAGGCAATGGTAAAAAGGTATGATTTGCTGCGCTCATTCTCCACATTGTCTTTATTGATCCAGAGCTTTTCAAAAGCGCTCTGGACCACGTCCCGTGAATCTTCTTCATGCCCCAGGTTTTTGAGGATGAAGCGGTACACATTATCTGCATACCTGGTTACACATTCATTGTATTCTCTGGCGGTCATAAATCAGTTAGAGGTCCGAAATGATAAGTTTAATATCCATGTTACGGATACCGGAGACAAAAGTTACAGTATTTGGAAAAATATTTTAGAGATTGCCTGAAAAGGAATCAAAAATGAAAAAACCAGTTTGTGGGGTGGTAACCGGCTTGCTTTCGCAGGTTTTAGTGCATTTGGGCGATGCGATCTTCTGATTGTGAGCAGGTGTAGCTGCAAGAAATACCCCGGCAGAAACTGCTACGAGGATAACTGCGCCCAGAACCATAAATTGCTTTTTCATAATATCGCCTGTTTAGAAGATAGGACGAAGTTAAAGCGAAAAATGTTACAGACCAACCCCATATTTCTCCGCCAATTGTTAAACATGTAATCGGTTCCTCACTTTATTACACATCAAATCCCCCTATTTTTGTTTCCCTAAATAACAGATTATGAATAATCAATTGGCGCAACGCATTGCCTTAGAATTAGATGAAATAAAGGCCAACGGCTTGTTTAAAACCGAGCGTATCATTGAAAGTGCCCAGGGACCTGAAATTAGGGTGAACGGAAAAATCGTTCTCAACTTTTGTGCAAATAACTACCTCGGCCTGTCTTCACATTCCAAAGTAACAGAAGCAGCAAAAAAATATATTGATCTGCGGGGTTTTGGTATGAGCAGTGTGCGTTTCATTTGTGGCACGCAGGATATTCATAAGGAGCTTGAAGCTAAGATTTCAAAATTCCTTGGAACAGAAGATACCATTCTTTATGCTGCCGCTTTTGATGCCAATGGCGGCGTGTTTGAACCGTTGTTTAATGAACAGGATGCTATTATCAGCGATGCATTGAACCATGCCAGTATAATAGATGGTGTTCGTTTATGCAAAGCACAACGTTACAGGTATGAGCATAACAATATGGAGGACCTCGAAGCTAAACTAAAAGAAAGTGCTCATTTACGCAGTCGTATTATTGTTACCGATGGAAGTTTCAGCATGGATGGTACCATTGCTCAATTAGATAAAATTGTTGAGCTGGCTGAAAAGCATGATGCCATTATTATGGTTGATGAATGTCACTCAAGTGGGTTTATTGGTAAAACAGGAAGAGGCACGCATGAATACCGTGGCGTGATGGGTAAGATCGATATCATTACCGGCACATTGGGCAAAGCGCTTGGTGGTGCAAGCGGAGGTTTTACCAGTGGCCGTAAAGAAGTAATTGAAATACTGCGTCAGCGTTCAAGACCTTACCTGTTCAGTAATACATTGGCGCCAAGTATTGTGGGTGCTTCTATTGCCGTATTTGATTTGCTGAGTGAAACAACAGAGTTAAGGGATCAGTTGGAAGTGAATACCAAATATTTCAGAACAAAAATGACAGAAGCAGGATTTGATATCAAGCCCGGTGATCATCCCATTGTTCCAATTATGTTATACGATGCCGTGATTGCACAAAATTTCGCTGCTAAATTATTAGAGCAGGGTATTTATGTAATTGGATTCTTTTTTCCTGTTGTTGCAAAAGGCCAGGCAAGAATAAGAGTACAGTTAAGTGCTGCACACGATAAACAACAATTGGATAAAGCCATTGTTGCTTTTACAAAAGTGGGAAAAGAGTTAGGCGTATTAAAATAAAATGGATTGATTTTTTGAAAATACACAGCCAACTGCACATTAGGCACATTTGCAAGGCTCACAAAGCCGATACACAAAAGCTAACCTTGCAAATAGCAAAATTTCCAACGCAGAAGTGTGTATTCGTTTAATAAGTCACTTTTAAGATTACTGCAAATCAATAAACACCTTTACATAATAATAGCATACATACAACAAAGCAAGACCGCTTAGAATTTGAATACTTCTTCTCAGCCAGGTTAGTTGAGCAAATTTTGTAACAGCACCGGCAAAGGCACTAACAATAAGAAAAGGCAAACCTCTGCCAATACTAAACACAAAGGCAAGAAGAAAACCATAAAAAGGGTTAGCTGTTGCAGCAGCAACAGAAAGGAGTAATAACAAGGGAGCAGCAGAAGTGCCTAAGCTAAATATCAGTCCATAAACAAAAGAACCACCAACACCCGGCTTCCGTATAGCTGCCAGTTTTGTTGTTGTAAACCGTGGTCCGTAGAAAGCAAAGACCGCAGCAATAGCTGAAATGGCAGCCATTGACAAAGCCCAATATTGACCGAAAGTTTCTGTAAGAAATACACCCAGTTTTCCGGCTATAGCACCCAATACAGAGAGACAAACAACAATACCTAAAAAGAAGGCAAGGGCTATCATAAATCCTCTATTTGATTTATTTTCTGTATTGCTGCTCACAAGTCCGGCTATCCCCAATCCAACAGGTAAAGTACAGGGGCAAACACCTGTGGTGATAACTCCTGCGCCTGCCGCAATCAGCAGGCTATATGCAGAACCATTTGCCAATGCCTGGCTGAATTGTTGTACAAATTCTTCTAAATTCATTGCTTTACTTCTTGGGGCTTGCCTGCTGTAAATCCTTTGTCGTTTACAGCTTTTTGTACCTGTTCTAATTTTACTTTTTGCGGGTCATAAGTGAACAGTGCAAATTTCTTTTCCAGATTTACTTCAACATCTATTACTCCATCTATTGATTTAATTGTTTTTTTCACATTTGACTGGCAGGCACTACACACCATGCCATCAACAGGCATCTTCACTTTTTGCATTGCTGCAGTTTTTGTTTGTTCTTTAGGAGTTGTTTGTTCATTTTTTTTTTCTTGTTGAGCACAGGATGTGATGGCTAAAACAACAAACAGAATGCAAGAGAAAGATAATTTCATAATTCCTGATTTCTTTGTGAGCATCGTTATCATTTTATTGATGAGAAATAGATAAAACCTTTATACTTCAACTGCATTAAAACCTTCTTTTTCTAAAACCATTTTAAGTTCATCCAGCTTTATTTGTTCAGGATAGTAATTGACCTGCACTTGTTTCTGAATGAGTTTAGGCTTAACAGTTTTTACACCAGGCAATGCAGTAAGAGCAGTTGTTATCTTTTCAGCACATCCTTCACACACCATATTAGAAACTTTAAAATTTGTTTCAGTTAAGGCAGTTGTTGCTTCCTCTTTAGTTGTTTCGAGCCGTAATGTTCTTATGCGAAGCGTATTTATTAAGATAGCAAAAATACTTACAATCATTACCACAATAGCCAACATAGGAGTAATAAAACCAAGTGTTGCAAGCAGCATCCCAACAATATTAAAGAGTACAGCAACAATCACATTTCCTGTCATTGTTTTATAGCTTGCTTTACCTAAGATAACAGCGTTCAATACATCAATTAACCTGTCGCCGATTAAAATAACACCGGCAGCTTCTATAGCAACATCAGTACCTGCACCTATTGCAATGCCTACATCACTTTGTGCTAAAGCTGGTGCATCATTTATTCCATCACCAACCATTGCAACTTTATATCCTTTCTTCTGCAATGCTTCTATAGCGGTTGCTTTTTCACCCGGTAAAAGTTCAGCGTGTACTTCATCAATGCCAAGACTCTTTGCAATAGGCTCTGCAACTTGTTTGGCATCACCAGTAAGCATTACGGTTCTAATGCCTCTTTGCTTCATCTTATCAATCACCTGCTTACCTTTAGGACGTGGAGTATCCTGTAAAGCAATAACACCAATTACATGACCAGCTTTACAAATAACAACAGCAGTTTTTCCCTCATCACCAAAAGCAATGATTGAACGTTTAATATTTTCAGAAACAGCAACATTACTTTGTTCAATAAACAAAGGCTTGCCGGCTACTACAGCTTCCCCATTAATGTTTCCTGTAACTCCCTTTCCGGGTATAGCTTTAAAATTATTTATGGACAACTTCGGCGCACTTTCTTTCTGTGCAAAGAAAGTAATGGCTTGCCCTATCGGGTGTTCAGACTTACTTTCCAAAGCTTCGGCAATGGACAGCAATTCGTTGCTGTTTCCATTGATTGCATGAACATCGGTAACAGTAGGCTTACCATAAGTTAGCGTACCTGTTTTATCAAATACAATGGTATCCACTCTTGACAATCCATAAAATACTTCACTTGCTTTTACCAAAAGTCCAATAGAAATTCCTTTGCCACCGGCAATAGCAGCAAGCATTGGAGTAGTAATACCTAACGCACAAGGATAACCCATGATTATAGTTGTAAGCATTACAAGCGTGGCCTGAATATAATTAGCCGTTAGTAATCCCCAGGCAACAAAAGCAATAGCAGCAACAATAAATACAACAGGTCCGTAATAGTTCATCAGCTTATCAGCCAATAATTCAACGGGAGGTTTTTTTTCAGCAATGCGGCTCATTAAACTTACAATCTGACTAAGGAAACTATCATGTCCAACCTTTGTAACTTTAATTTGAAGAGCACCATCAAGATTTAATGTACCACCAATTACAGCAGTACCAACCTCTTTATTAGCAGGTGTGCTTTCTCCGGTAAAACTTGCTTCATCAACACTTCCATTGCCATTTAATACAACACCATCCAAAGGAATACGTTCACCCGGTCTTACTTCTACAACTTCACCAACCAATACGTCTTTAGTTAACACATCTGCAAAGCCTTCACCTCTCAACACCCTTGCTTTTGCAGGTTGCAGGTTTATCAATTTTCGAACTGCATCAGATGCTTTTTTACGGGTATCTAATTTAAAATAACCAAAGAATAAGTGCAAGGACATTAACCACGCAGCAACAGGTAAAAAGTTTGGCAGTGCAGGATTGAACAAAGAAAATATACCAACAATAAAAGAACCCCAGGCACCGGCAGACAACAATACATTGGCATTGATTACCCTTTGCCTTACCGCCATGATAGTTTTGCGAAGTATTGGATAGCCCACCCAAAACAAAACGAAAGCAGCAACAGCCAAACTAAAATAACTACGGTATTGTTGCGGTAAACCAAACAGATTTAAAGGGTCAACCATTAAATCTATGATAGAAACTACCATTCCAATCGTGCCACGTTGTTTGATTAATCCAAACAGTTCTTCATCCGTTTTATATTGTTGTACTTCTGTACCCGAAACAGCATATCCTAATTTTTCAACTGCATCTGCTAATTGCTCACGGTTCATTTTAGTGGTATCCGCTTCTACCAATACAATTCCATGCACAAGGTTTACCATCACACTTTTAATAGCAGGATAACGTTTCAATGCTTTTTCTACACTCATGGTGCAGAAGGAACACATTAACCCTGAAACCTTCATTTGAACACTTTCTAATGCCATAATAAAAAGGATAATTGATAAAGAAAATTAAGAAGCTAATTAGACCAGGTTACACTAATTCAGCCTTTCCAATACCAGCATTCACCAGTTCATCAGCAGAAATACCCTTGTTTTGACAGCATGATAAAAGTTTACCATCAACAGCAATGGCAGGCAATGCTTTAATGCCATAACTTTTTACTTTTTCAAGGCACTCTTTTGTATCACATGGCTGTGATAGATTGTAAATAACAACCTCACAAGAAGGGCAAGCCATTGCTTTAACCATTTCAACTACAGGTTCACAAACACTGCAACCGGCAGTAAATAATTCTATTTTTCTTTTATTTAAAGTTTCCATGTCTTTTTATTTTTATTTAAAACAAAGGTGAAGCGTCATGGGGGGTGTCTGCCAAATCTTTTTTTAAAAACGCCTTACTCCCCTTTAGGGGTTGGGGCTTTTTTGTTGTGCTTTTCTAAACGCTTGTTTATTTCGTTTATCTCTTTCATATTGGTTGTGAGCTGGTCAAATTCAAGCATAGGAAATTGCGTTTTCATATACTCTATTTTTTCTGCATCCTTACAATTACCCGGACAGGCATTCATTACCTGTACCAGCTTTAAAGCAAGGCTTTTTCTAAAAACCTCATCAAGCAGTAGATGATGTGCTTTTTGCAGTCCTTTATCTGCCGCTTTAAATTGCACGAGTATCTTTTCCGGGTCAGGTTCTTCCTCCAACATTTTCATAATTGCTTCTATCTGTCCTTTGACAGTAGCCAATCTTGTTTTCAAATCACCGGTTAATTCTTTGTGCAGCATAGTAAAACTTTTAAAGAATTTACAAAAGTAATCCCCTCCAAGGGTGGTCAGCAAGTATTTTTAAATAGCTGCATCAATTTTAGATGTAACAATTGCCACAATTGTTTGCTGGTTCACAACATGGCGGGGTGTAACATTCTAACAAGCCGACGCTCTAAGTGAGGCATATTGGTGGCACACAAATCCAAAAGCTAACCTGCCAAAGAGCCGCCCTTGCCCAACGCAGTGGCAACAACCAGCATGTGGTAGGTTTTTGATCTAACAGAAAAAAAGCTCATGACAATTGTTTATTGTTATTCAAAAAGTTTTAAGAAGGCATTGGTATTTGCACTTTACTTTTGTGCAAAATTTTAAACATGCGTTTAGCACTTGCTGCTGTAGTTGTTTTTTCATTCCTGTTCAACTCCTGTTCCATCAATAATTTCACCATTGACCAGGATCTCAAAAAATATTTTGATCAGTACAAAGTAACCGGCTCGTTTGCCTTGTTTGATAATGCACAGGGGCATTTTACCATTTACGATTCGGCTAATTTCAGAAAACGTTATTCACCCGCCTCAACCTTCAAGATCGTTAACTCGTTGATTGGATTAGAAACAGGGAAGATCTTTGATGAAAAAATGATCATTCAATGGGATGGTGTTGAAAGATGGGTGAAAGACTGGAACCAGGACTTAACTATGGAGCAGGCATTTAAATTTTCTTCTGTGTACTATTACCAGCAAGTGGCCAAAAGAATAGGCAGAGATACCATGCAACAGTGGATTGATACATTGCAATATGGCAATAAAAATATCAGCGGACCGATTGATTCTTTCTGGCTTAATAATACCATTCAAATATCACCTGATGAGCAACTCGGGTTAGTGAAGCGTTTGTACTTTGAACAACTTCCTTTTCAGAAACGTACCCAGCAAATTGTAAGAAAGGTGATGTTGATGGAAGACAATAGTTTGTATAAGCTAAGTTATAAAACCGGCTGGGCCAATAATGCAAAAAGCAAAAACCTTGGCTGGGTAGTTGGTTGGATAGAAGAAAATCGTCATCCTTACTTCTTTGTGTTGTTGGTTCAAACAGAGGATTCAGATTATCCCATGTTTAAAAACAGGATGGCTTTACTGAAAGATATATTGAAACACTATGAGTTTATGGAGGGGAAGAAGTAAATTTTGCACCGCCAAGACACAAAGACGCTAAGTAATACAGGATCACAGTTTTTGTTTTCTTTCCTTGCGCCTTGGTGCCTTTGCGGTTATATTCTGGCTTAACTTTTGTTTCACTGCTTCAGTATATTAATCTTGTATCTTGTACGTTGAAACTATAATATTGTTTTCCTTCGCACATATCGAATATTTATTGTTACTGGTTTTACTCATACCAGTGATATTATTGTTTGTGCTCAATCGTAGATGGAAAAAGAAAACAAAAAAGAAAATAGGTGATGAGCAACTGGTCAATCTGTTAACAGCTAATCACTCCGGCAAAAAATTTTCAATCAAGTTGTATCTGCTTCTTGCTGCAATGGCTTTGACAGCAATGGGTGCGGCTAATTTACGTACCACGGGCAAAGCAGAAAATGTAAACAGGAAAGGAAGAGATATCCTCATTGCCATGGATGTGAGTAAGAGTATGCTTGCAGATGATGTGAAACCCAACCGGCTTGAAAAATCAAAACAATTCATCAGTAAATTATTAGATCAGTTGCCAGACGACCGGATTGCACTCATCTGGTTTGCAGGCAAAGCGTACCTGCCCATGCCATTAACGGCTGATCAAGGAGCAGCCAATTTATTTGTACAATCTGCCGGTCCTGATGCCGTACCAACACAGGGTACAGTTATTGGGGAAGCATTGCGTTTGTCGGCTGAAAGTTTTCCGCAACAAAGTAAACGCTATAAAGTGGTTTTGCTCATAACAGATGGCGAAGATCATGATGAAACGGCTATAACCATGGCCAAACAATTGAAAGAGCGTGGTATTTTATTAATCACCATTGGCTTGGGTACTGCAGAAGGTTCGCCCATTATGGATCCCGAAACAAAGGAATTTAAAAAAGATAAACTCGGACAAACAGTTGTTACCAAACTCAATGAACCATTGTTGCAGCAAATGGCGGTTGCAAATGGCGGGTTGTATGGTTACCTGCAAAACACAGATGGAATGATCAAAGAAGTAGTTGCTGTTATCAGTCAGTTAGAAAAAATAGGAACAGAGGATACTGTTAGCAATACGAATTATATCAACTATTTTATATGGTTCCTGGTATTGGCTTTATTCTTGTTGATTATTGAAACATTCATCACCGAACGAAAGACAGCATGAAGATTCTACTAACTATATTGTTCAATTTATTTTTATTCATGGCCTTTGCGCAAAACGGTGAAGTGTTAAAAGGTAACAAACATTATAAAGAAGGTGATTATGATAAAGCTGAAGCGGCCTATCAAAAAGCATTGAGCAAAAAACAAGACCCGGTTGCTCAATATAATCTTGGTAATACATTATATAAGAAAGAAAAGACAGCCGATGCGATCAAATCATTTGAAGAAACAGCCGCCAATACAACCGAAGCTGAATTGAAAGCAAAAGCTTTGTATAATAAAGGAGTATTATATCATAAGGATAACAAACTGAATGATGCAATTGAAGCTTACAAACAGGCTTTGCGTTTAACTCCCGCTGATAAAGAAATCAGGAAAAATCTGCAACTGGCATTAAGAGCCAAAAAACAACAGGAACCACAGGAACAGAAAAAGCAAAAACAAAAGCAACAAAAGCCGAAGGAAGATAAGAAAGAACCACCTCCACAACCCAAGCCTCAGCAAAGTAAACTTAGCAAAAAACAGGCGGAGCAATACCTCAAAGCACTGGAGCAAAAAGAAAAACAACTCCAGGAAAAAATGCAGAAGAAAACAGGCGGTCCAAGTCAGCCAGAGAAGGATTGGTAAGAATTTGAAAATGGGTTAATTTGAAGATTTGAAAATTAATTCTCACTTTAAATGATTCTCATCTAAACCACAGAGCGGTTTCTTTGTTAAATTTGCCTGATTGCAGATACAGGCAATATTGTGTCTTCATTTCCAAATTAAGCAATTTTCAAATTTTCAAATTGATGTTTCTCTATACTCCTTCCTTAACTGAATACAAAAGACTGCTTACAAAAGAAGTAAAGATTGGTGATCTGTTGCTGGGCAACTTCAATCCCATTCTTGTACAAACCATGACTACTACCGATACAATGGATACCATTGCAACAGTTGAACAAAGTATCCGCTGTATTGAAGCAGGTGCAGAGTTGGTTCGTATTACAGCTCCATCAAAAAAGGAAGCGGAAAATTTACTCAACATCAAAAATGAATTAAGAAAGAGAGGATATAACACTCCTTTGGTAGCCGACATTCATTTTACACCCAATGCCGCAGAGATTGCAGCAAGGATCGTAGAAAAAGTAAGAGTGAACCC
>JBKJNM010000268.1:0-10813 GCA_046593655.1 Lacibacter sp.
GGTGGCACCAGCATGGTATGTACCAGCGGAGTTGGAATTCCTTTTTCATTCAGCATCGTAATAAATGCTTCACCAATTCCTAATTGTGTGAGTAATTCATCCACATCATAAAATGCAGTTTCAGGATAATTTTGCGCCGCCTGTTTAATTACTTTTCTGTCGGCCGCCGTAAAGGCTCTTAAGGCATGCTGCACTTTTAATCCCAATTGCGCCAATACACTGGCAGGTATATCCTGCGGATTTTGTGTACAGAAAAAGATACCTACGCCTTTTGAACGAATGAGTTTGATCACCGTTTCAATCTGCTGCAGTAATGCTTCATTCGCTTCCTGGAAAACCAGGTGTGCTTCATCAATAAACAAGACCAGTTTGGGTTTATCCATATCTCCTTCTTCGGGTAAGCTTGCATAAAGCTCCGCCAGTAAACTCAGCATGAACGTGGAGAAGAGTTTCGGACGATCCTGTAATTCCATTACACGGATGATGCTGATCATTCCTCTTCCATCATCACTGATACGCATTAAATCATCTACTTCAAAACTAGGCTCTCCAAAAAAAACATCGGCACCCTGTTGCTGCAGTTCAATCACTTTACGCAAAATAGTTCCGGTTGATGAAGTAGAAATTTTTCCATAATCTTTTTCAAGAATATCTTTTCCTTCATCGCTGATATATTGAATAGTCTTGATAAAATCTTTGAGATTGAGCAGGGGCATTTTGGTATCATCGCAAAACTTAAAGATCATGGCAACGATCCCTTGTTGTGTATCATTCAACCCCAGTATTTTTGATAGCAGGATGGGACCAAACTCACTCACGGTGGCCCGCAGGCGAACTCCTGTTTTATCTTCGCTCAGGGTCATGAGCTCAACTGGATAACTTGCTGGTTTATAGTCGCCTCCAATGGCTTTCATCCGTTCTTCAATTTTTGCATTGCTGGTTCCTGCTGCAGCAATACCACTGAGATCTCCTTTAATATCCATTAGCACAACGGGTACACTGGCATCGCTCAATCCTTCCGCAATGACCTGTAATGTTTTTGTTTTTCCTGTACCGGTGGCTCCTGCAATTAACCCATGACGGTTCATGGTTTTGAGTGCAAGAAACACATCAGCTCCCAACATCACTTCTTTATCCAACATTGCAGTACCCATTCGAAACGATTCGCCTTTAAATGTGTAGCCCTCTTTAACTGTTTGCAAAAAAATTGCTTCATCTGCCATAATATGAATTTATTGGAAAGTTAGGATATTGAATGCAATGACCCCAAAACAAGGACTCTGCGGTACAAATGCAACGGATTTCTGCCCTATTCAGTCTTATAGAAAGTAAAAGTTTCTTTAACAAAACATTATTGGCCCGTTTGCAGACAGCGGAAATGAATTAACTTTATTTGTCACACTAAAAAAGATACAATGGAAGAAGTAAAATCAAAAGTATTACTGGTAGAAGATGATTCCAGTTTTGGAAATGTGCTGAAAAATTATTTAGAGCTGAACGATTTTGAAGTATTGCTGGAACGTGATGGCCGTTTAGGATTGGCAGCTTTTCAACGGGAGAAATTTGATATCTGTCTGCTCGATGTAATGATGCCGCATGTAGATGGTTTTACACTGGCTGAAGATATCCGTGATATTGATCCTGATGTACCCCTGTTCTTCCTCAGTGCAAAAACAATGAAGGATGATATTTTAAAGGGATACAAATTGGGAGCCGATGATTATATCACCAAGCCGTTTGACAGTGAAGTGCTGCTGATGAAGATCAAGGCCATCCTGAAACGCAACGAAGAATCAAAACAAGAAACAGAAAATAAAGAGTTTGACTTGGGAATTTATCATTTCAATCCCAAGCTTCGTCAATTAATCGCCAATGGAACTACCAATACACTTTCGCCAAAAGAAAGCGAATTGTTGCGTATGCTTTGCGAATACAAGAATGATTTACTCCCAAGAGAAACAGCCTTGAAACGCATTTGGGGCAGCGATACTTATTTCAACGGTCGCAGCATGGATGTGTACATTGCCAAGTTGCGCAAGTATTTAAAAGAAGATCCTAAAGTGGAGATCGTAAATATTCATGGCAATGGTTTCCGGCTGGTAGAAACAGAATAAGAAGTTCTTTGTTATTATGAAACAAGGAATGATGAAGTATTATTTAAACTTCGTTATTCCTTTTTTTATTTATCACTTTTTATTTTCTTCTTCACCATGGTATTACATGCTTCAATAAAAGTCAGGATCTGTTTGCGGCCCGTATACTTTACTGCTGATGATACAAAATGAGGAGGAAGTTCAACCCAATGTTCGCCCAAGGCTGCTAAAAATGCTTTCACCGTTGCCGACACTTCTTTTTGTGTACTCTTATCGGCTTTGGTGAATACAATGGCAAACGGTATATTCCATGCGCCGAGCTGATTGATGAAGCTGATATCAATTCCCTGGGGTTTATGTCTGCTGTCGATCAATACAAACAGGTTGAGCAAACTTTCCCGTTTGCGGATATAATTCTCAATCATTTTCACCCACTGCTTTCTTTTGCCCAATCCCACTTTTGCATAACCATAACCCGGCAAATCAACCAGGTACCAATCGTTCACCTTATGTGTTTTTTCTTCAATGCTCTGAATGACAAAATGATTGATGAGTTGTGTTTTTCCCGGAGACGAACTGATCTTGGCAAGTTTCTGAATATTACAAATCATGTTGATGAGCGAAGATTTGCCCACATTACTACGGCCAATAAAAGCATATTCAGGTTTATCGGGTTTGGGGCATTGTTCTACAGATGGGCTGCTAACAATATATGTTGCACTTTTTATAATCACGCCTGCAAGATAATATAAGTTGCAGGTTTCAGCTTGCAAGTTTCAGGTTGGGCGAATAGTTTATGCCTGATAATAAAAGTAGTTGTTTCTTACTTCGTACATCTTACATCGTACATCTGCAATCCCTCCTTACCTTTGCCCTCCCATGGCTGAGAATTATTTACACGACAAGATTGTACCCGATGCATCCTCTGCACAAACCAAGAAAGAACAAGTGGCAGAAATGTTTGATGCCATTGCTCCCCGTTATGATATGCTCAACCGTTTTTTATCAGCCGGTATTGATATAAGCTGGCGAAGAAAAGCATTGGCCAAACTGAAAGACCTCAACCCAAAACTCATCCTGGATGTGGCAACCGGTACAGCCGATGTGGCTATTATGGCGGCCCGGCAATTACAACCCAAAAAGATCATTGGTATTGATATCAGCGAAAAAATGCTGGATGGCGGACGCATAAAGGTGACTGCTAAAGGTTTAGACTCTATTATTGAGCTGAAAAGTGGCGACAGTGAAACAATAAACTTTCCAACTGCCACGTTTGATGCAGTAACGGTAGCTTTTGGTGTACGCAATTTTGAAAACCTTGAAAAAGGGTTGAGCGAAATTCACCGGGTTCTGAAACCGGGCGGCAGATTAGTGGTGCTGGAATTTTCAAAACCATTGATCCCCGGGTTTCGCCAGATCTGCAGTTGTTACATTGGTTTTATTACACCAAAAATTGCAGGAACGGTCAGCAACAAAAAAGCATACCAGTACTTAAACAACAGCATCAACGCATTTCCTGAAGGGAAACATTTTGTTGCCGTTTTAAATAAAATTGGATTTACCAACACTACATGCAAACCTCTTACGCTCGGCATATGCAGTATTTATTGCGGCGACAAATAATTGTACTCGGTCTTCTTTTTGCGTTTTGCTTTTCAGCGTTTGCACAAAAAGAGATCAATCTTCCTAATCATGAAGAGAAACCTTTTTATTTTGGTATTACTTTAAGTGGTAACAGTTCTTATTTTCACCTTAATCATTCATCAAAATTTTTACAGGATGATAGTGTTGCCCTGGTATCTCCGGTAAACAAAGGTGGTTTTGGATTAGGGTTATTGGGCACATTGCGTTTGGTAAATCATCTTGACGCCAGGATCAATCCCCATCTTATTTTTGTTGCACGGGGTATCAATTACTATTTGAATAATCCATTAACCGGCGACAGCAACTACCAGAAAAAAACCATTGAAAGTATTTATCTCAGTTTTCCTGTGCAATTAAAATTCAGCAGCGATCGTATAGGAAATTTCAGGGTATATATTTTAGGTGGTGGTAAATATGAATTTGATTTGGCAAGTAACAGCCAGAGTCGCCGTGCAGAAGATCTTATTAAACTCAGCCGCTCAGCATTTGGATATGAAGCAGGCATGGGTTTTCATTTTTACTTCCCCAGTTTTATTCTCAGCCCCGAGATCAAGATCAGCAATACATTCGGCAGTGTGCACAGTAAAGATCCAAACTTAATCTACTCCAACGTGGTGGATCGTATGCAGGCAAGAATGATTGTGTTTAGTATTCATTTGGAGGGATAGGTTAGTAGCGAACATCAAAGCGGCCTTCGGTTACTGTCACTTTACTTTTGTCGTAAATGCTTGTAGCTGTGAAAGAAAATCTACCTGAAAGTATTTTTTGAGATTGGTCATGTTTTGTAATTATTAACCGGCCAGTATCATCTGGGTAGATGTAGTAAAAATTTAAACCATTTTGATAGGTTGCATACGCAAAACCCTTGGCTTCTCTCATTGGGTATAAATTTCCTTCAATCAATAAAAGACTGTCAGTATTTATTGTAATGCCAAGTCTTGGATTTGATTGATAATCACTTCCTGATAAACCTAAAAACCACCCACCTCCATTACCCGATCCTAAGTATTGATACTCTACTGATAACCCAGTACCCAAGGTGCCCCCTTTCGGTAAAAGCACTTTACCATCCACTTTGCAACCAAAGGTCATTGCCCCGGTGGTTGTTTCGGATGGCAATTGTGGCTCTGCGTTCTGCTTTTTGCAGCGGGAGCTAAGGAGAGTGATAGAAAATAATAAAACAAGAAGATGTAAGTGTAATTTCATAAACTGCTTTTATTACAAATACAAGTTAACTTACTTTTTTTTATAGAAGCGGCTGATGATGATTGTGATTAACATTCCCTGAAAGGAAAAGAAAATACAATCTTATCAATAATCATACTCCCTGAACCACAAATTCATTCTCACTCCCACACCAAACATGGTTGTGTTTTGTGCAGCCTCCGTTCCTTTCGTAAAACGCCGGATCAACAAATTGGCATCAATAAAAATATTTTCATAGATTTCATAGCTGGCTAAGAAAGAAGCGTTCAAACCTTTACTTTTTACACCATTGAGCATACTGTAACCATAATTGCTGTTCCGCATATCGGTATTTAATCGAAAGATTTCGGCACCGGCATTGCGGCCGCTTGCACTATCCAGGCCCTGTTGCCACAAGATCAACCGTGCCATTAAGTTTAATTTACCAATAGGCTGATAGCGAATAATAGTAATGACTTCATTAAAATTTGCACCCAACGGATGGGCCAATGGTTGATTGTAATGTGTGTAGCTGGATACAGAATCAAAATGCGAATAGGTAAATGGACGAACACGGTTCCACTCCACCAGTAGATCAAGATTATTGACATTGGCCACATCAATATATTTTAATCCTAACTGCATCCCTGTTTTATTACCCCACCAGGTTTTATCGTTCCGTAGTTCTGCAAAATTGAATTCATCAATGAGTAATTGCCCGTACACCTGTACTTTTTTTACAAGGTTGGCTTTGAAATCTGCGCCCACCATTGCATTATCCTTGCTTCCAAGATTTCCTTCAATGGTGCGGAAGAAAATAATGGGATTCATATATCCAAATTCAAAATGATCCTTCCGTCCAAAGATGACACTTTCAAACACACCTACATTCAACCAGGGTAATAAATTCATACTTAAGTGATGCATGGCCGCATATTTCTTTGGGACAAGATTATTGTTGTTGTTACTCTTTCCTTCCGTATGTAGTTCCATGAATAAATTCTGGTAATTGAATTTCCAGATACGTGTATTGAGTTTTACAAACAATTGATTCGCTCCAAAATCACTGAGGAGCAAACTGCGGTAACCATTGCCGATAAAATTGCGGTCGTACCCGATCTGGAAGTTGATATACTTTGCAGCTTTGAAAGTAAACGATCCTCTTGCATCAAAATAATCAACCCCCGTTTGTTTAAAGGTTTTATAAAAATTTGCCCCCGGCACTGCCTGTAAACTATCGATCCAGTTTTGCACAAACAATGGACCACGCTCCTGCACATCCATGACCATGGCAGAAAAACCTACACGATTGCCGATTCCGCCCCGTACATTTAAACCACGCTGGTTAATAAAGGTGTTCTGTGATGTATTATTGAATTCAACCGATTGACGGTAATTGATCATAGGATTCACTGCAATAAAAAAATCATCGCCATATTTTTCAATAAAACTTGCAGGAGTTTTATAAAATTTCTTTAGGAAAGGTTTCTTGCTGTTGAAGATACTGCGATCGCCTTTTACCCATTCCTGGTTATTGAGGTATAAGCTTCGCAGGTTGAACTGATCCACTTTACTCAACCTTAAGGCTGTATCGGTATTATAAAACAGCGGGGTTAATTTCAACATTGAATCGGCTTTGGCACCCAGCCATTCAACGGCATACCTACGGTCATAAGGCTTGGTGGTGGTGAAGTTAAGATCACTGATGGTTCCTGTTCTGATCTCCAGCCTGTCAATAAAATGAAGGTGTTTTGAATTTTGTTGCAGATAACTGCTCTGGGCAGCAGAAAAAAAGGATATTGCAAGAAAGGCCAGGCAAAGACTGCATTTGCTAAATTGCATGCGGTTGTTATTTAATGGTAAAAATAAGTTATACCAACGATACCGGTAAAGATCGTATTTGTGTTTTAAAAATCATTTGGATGCCGGTATAATACCGGTTACATGATTTGGTTAGTTTATTAAAAATGGTAGTATGCAAAATTATCTGCTTAAAAATTGTTTGGTCGTAAATGAAGGAAGTATTCAGGCGAATGATGTGTTGATTTTGAATGGCAGAATTGAAAAAATAGCTTCTTCTATTCACTTTAGTTCCAATGTTACTGAAATAAACGCTGAAGGAAAATATTTATTTCCTGGTGCCATTGACGACCAGGTTCATTTTCGTGAACCCGGCTTAACACATAAGGCCAGCATTTATACTGAAGCAAGAGCTGCGGTGGCCGGTGGGGTTACGTCGTTTATGGAAATGCCCAATACCATCCCTAATGCATTGAACCTGGAGTTGCTGGAAGAGAAATACAAGATCGCTTCACAAAGTTCATTGGCCAATTATTCATTTTACATGGGCACCAGTAACCAGAGTGCTGATGATACCTTAAAAGCCAACTTGCATAAGAATGATATCTGCGGCATTAAAATATTTATGGGTGCCAGCACCGGCAATATGCTGGTGGATAATTATAACACCCTCGATAAAGTATTTCGTGAAAGTGAAATGCTCATTGCTACACATTGTGAAAGTGAAAGTATCATAAAAAACAACTATGAAAAGATAAAAGCGGAGAAAGCTGAATTAACGGCTGCTGATCACCCAGTGATCCGCAACGTTGACGCTTGTTATGAATCTTCACTCATGGCAATACAGATTGCACGGCAATACAATACCCGTTTACATATTCTCCATATCAGCACAGCCAAAGAGCTGGAATTGTTTGGCAACATGATGCCTTTAAAAGAAAAACGCATTACCAGCGAAGTTTGTGTACATCATTTACATTTTTCGTCTGATGATTATGCAACACAGGGTTACCGCATTAAATGTAATCCTGCCATTAAAGCAAAAGAAAATAAAGAAGCGTTATGGACGGCATTACTGGATGATCGCCTTGATGTAATTGCTACCGATCATGCACCGCATACATTGGAAGAAAAAGGGTTGATACGAACTGCTGAGGGGTTGGTTACCCCCTCTCCCCGTCCGAACGGCTTGGCCGGGCGGGCTTTGGAGAGGGATGGGGTGAGGTATGAACAAACCCATGCCGGTTTACCATTGGTGCAGCATCCGTTGTTATTGATGCTGTATTATTACAAACAAGGAATGATCTCTTTAGAAAAGATTGCCGAAAAAATGAGTCATGCAGTGGCCACCTGTTTCCAGATCAAAGAAAGGGGTTATATACGTGAAGGGTATTATGCAGACCTGGTATTGGTTGACCTTAATCAATCATCAACAGTAAGCAAAGAAAACATTTTATACAAATGCGGCTGGAGCCCATTGGAAGGTTTTACGTTCCCCGCTACCATTACACATACATTTGTAAACGGGCAGTTGGTTTATGCAAATGGCCAAATTGATGAATCAGAGAAAGGACAACGCTTAAAATTTCAACGATAATTTTTCACTCCTCCCCTCCGGGGAGGTCGGGTGGGGCTAATGGAAATAGATAACGTTACATACTACGATCTTTCAATTTTCAATAATGAAGAAAAATATTCATTGTTGCACCGTATTAATTTTTGCAAAACCGATGGCGGTAAAGAACGACTGCAATACCTCTTAACACATCCGCATCATCACCTGGAAAAAATACAGCAAACTCAAAAAGCCCTTCAGCAGATCATACCCGTTCTAAAAACATGGCCATCACATATTACAAACGGCACCATCGTTGTGATGGAAAAGTTTTATGGATACCCTTTTGATAAAATTCCTGACAGTCATTCCCCTGTTCCTGCATTTTTATACAAAGTATTGGATGTACACGATTATAGTTTGGTTCGTTACAGCGTTAGTCATTTCATCGACTTTTTAAAAGGTATGGAACAGTTGCAACAATTATTAACGGCTGATGATTCATCAACTTTGATTGGAAGAATTGTTGTGGAGATCAGGAAACGGTTAAAGGATGACAAGGTGCAGCAAATCATTGCAACGGAGAAAACAAAAAAACTATCTCCTGCAAAAATGTTACGCTTTGGTCATTACCTGCGTTATAATTTTAAACAATATGCCGAAACATTGATTGAACTGTATCAACAACTCGATGCTTATTACAGTATGGCAACTGCCGTAGCCAAATTTGATCTTCATTTTCCAACCATGATAGAAAGCGATGAACCCATGATACAGGCAAATGGTTTGTATCATTTGTTATTACAAACTCCTGTTGCTTACAATATTGCATTAAACCCAAGGACAAATTTTTTATTTCTTACAGGAGCTAATATGGCGGGTAAAAGTACTTTTATTAAATCAGTAGGTTGTGCAGTTTATCTTGCGCATTTGGGAATGGGTGTACCTGCTGCTTCCATGGAACTGAGTTTGTTTGACGGGCTTCTGAGTAATATACAAGTGCAGGATAATATAGTAAAAGGAGAAAGTTATTTTTATAATGAAGTGCAACGTGTAAAAAATACGATCATTAAAATTACAGATGGCCGCAAATGGCTGGTCTTGATTGATGAACTATTTAAAGGGACCAATATACAGGATGCCATGCATTGCAGTACAGCTGTGATCAAAGGTTTTCTCAAGATCAAAAATTCGTTATTTATTCTTTCTACACATCTGTATGAAATTGGCGAAGAACTGAAACCCTATTCCAATATTTCTTTCCGTTATTTTGAAACCACTGCAACAGATGAACAACTGGAGTTCAGTTATCAATTAAAAGAAGGGATCAGCAATGATCGATTTGGTTATTTGATTTTGAAGCGGGAGAAAGTGGTAGAGATGCTGGAGAACTTATAAATTACGATTATACCCTTAACGTGTTCTACCTGCAGTTACATTGTTCAAATTTCTTATTACCTTGTTAACTTGTTAACCAATCATTTATCTGCATGCTCGTAAAAACCTTTGGAAGCGCTGTATATGGTGTAAATGCCATGACCATTACGGTGGAGGTAAATGTAAGTGGCGGACAAAAGTTTTTTATGGTGGGTTTACCCGACAGTGCTGTAAAAGAAAGTGAACAACGCATTGAAAGTGCGCTCAAAACAACGGGTCATTATTATCCAAGAACAAAAGTGGTGGTGAATCTTGCACCTGCGGATATCCGTAAAACAGGAACTGCATTTGATTTATCAATCGCCATTGGCATTTTAGCCGCAACAGAACAGATTGACAACCCTGAACGTTTAGCCGACTACGTTATTATGGGTGAACTTAGCCTCGATGGAACCATTCAACCCATCAAAGGTGCATTGCCCATTGCCATCCAGGCACGCAAAGAAAATTTTAAAGGATTGATTGTTCCCAAACAAAATGCAAAGGAAGCAGGCATGGTGAACAACCTCAATGTATATGGAGTTGAACATATCACCGATGTCATCAATTTTTTTAAAGACGAAACATCTCTCCAACCAACAGTTATCAATACAAGAGAAGAATTTTTCAATTCGCAATATGAATATGAAATTGATTTCAGTGATGTAAAAGGACAAAACAATATCAAACGGGCTTTGGAAATTGCTGCAGCAGGAAGTCATAATGCCATTCTAATCGGTCCGCCCGGTGCCGGCAAAACCATGCTGGCCAAGCGTTTGCCAACCATACTTCCCCCATTGAGTTTACAGGAAGCATTGGAAACAACTAAGATTCACAGCGTTGCTGGTAAGTTACCTGAAAATTCAACGTTGATATCCAAGCGTCCCTTCAGATCACCACATCATACTATCAGCGATGTGGCATTGGTTGGTGGTGGTACCAATCCGCAACCCGGCGAAATTTCATTAGCCCATAACGGTGTGTTGTTTTTAGATGAACTACCCGAATTTAAACGATCCGTATTAGAAGTGATGCGTCAACCAATGGAAGAAAGAAGAGTTACTATTTCAAGAGCAAAGATTGCTATTGATTTTCCTGCATCATTTATGCTCATCTCTTC
>JBKJNM010000027.1:0-21894 GCA_046593655.1 Lacibacter sp.
GCCGGTGAATAAGGTTGAATGCTTACACTTTCATACAACAGTCCTTTATTGTACAATTGCTTCAGCAACCACCATAAGGTTTCAATGTATTCATTTTTAAAAGTGATATAAGGATCATTGAGATCAACCCAGTAACCCATCTTTTTGGTGATGTCGTCCCACTTGTCTTTATACCGCAATACCGCTTCACGGCATTTCTGATTATATTCTTCAACACTGATCTTTACGCCAATATCTTCTTTGCTGATGCCGAGTTCTTTCTCCACGCCTAACTCAATTGGCAAACCATGTGTATCCCAACCGCCCTTGCGTTTTACCTGGAAACCTTTCATGGTTTTATAACGGCATACCAGATCTTTCAATGTTCTTGAAATAACATGGTGAATACCGGGCATACCGTTGGCACTGGGGGGTCCTTCATAGAAAACAAAGGGAACAGTTCCGTTCCTTATTTCAATGCTTTTTTCAAATGCTTGTTCAGCGTCCCATTTTGCCAGGATCTCCTGTTCGATGGAAGGCAAATTCAACTGCGAAAACTCTCTGTACTTAACACTCATAAATCAATCCCTGTCTAATTTTTAAAAGTGGCCAAAGGTAAGAAAGTTCGGGGGTGAATGAACACGCAAAAGCCGTTTTTGTAAACTGATGGCAATCATCTTTTCATGCGTTTTTCATCAGCCTACTTTCCTCTCAGAACGGAGAATTTTGCCCTATGCAATCACAGATCCAAAAAAAACTTGTTGAAAAATACAACCTGCCGGTGCCCCGTTATACCAGCTACCCCACAGTTCCAGTATGGAAGGAAGCCATTGATGTTGAACAATGGAAACAACAACTGCAGCAGCAATTTCATCTGCATAACAGCAAAAAAGGCATCAGCCTTTACATTCATCTCCCGTTTTGCGAGTCGCTTTGCACGTATTGCGGCTGCAACAAAAAGATCACCACCAATCACAGTGTAGAGGAAGAATATCTTGCGATGATTGAGAAAGAGTTTGGATTATATCTTTCCTTGTTTGATGAAAAACCTGTGATCCGTGAATTGCATTTGGGCGGTGGTACGCCTACCTTCTTTTCGCCCGAAAATCTCAAGCAACTGATCAATTTTATTACGGATCGTTCAACTGTGCATCCCCATCATGAATTCAGCATTGAAGGTCACCCGAATAATACCACAAAGGAACATCTTCAAACGTTGTATGCACTTGGTTTCCGCCGCATCAGTTACGGCGTACAGGATAATGATCCGGAAGTGCAACGTATCATCAACCGTATACAACCGGTAGAAAATGTTCGCAGCGCAACGGCAGATGCAAGAGAAATTGGTTTTGAATCGGTGAATTATGATTTGATTTACGGTTTACCGAAACAAACCTTGCAAAGTATTACCTGCACCATTGAACAGGTTGTTGAGCTGCGACCTGACCGCATCGCCTTTTACAGTTATGCGCATGTACCCTGGACAAGCAGGGGCCAGCGTTTGTTTGATGAAAACGATTTACCAACGGCTGAAGAGAAACTACAACTCTATTTGAAAGGAAAAGAATTACTTATAGTTGCAGGTTATACCGATATTGGTATGGATCATTTTGCATTACCTGCTGATGCATTGTTTCAAGCATGGAGCGATGGAAGTTTACATCGCAACTTTATGGGGTATACCACACAACAAACTTCCTTGCTATTGGGTTTGGGCATATCAAGTATCAGTGATATTGGAACAGCCTTTGCTCAAAACAAAAAGACCATTCATGATTATTATGAGTCCATTAAAAAAAATAAACTGCCGGTTTTCAAAGGCTATTTTTTGAGTGAAGAAGACGTTACGTTCCGACACTATATTCTTGATATCAGTTGTAAAGGCAAAACATTCTTTCGTGAAGAGGACAAAAAAATCCTTGCTGCATATACTTTCCCTCAGTTGCAACAATTAGAAGCAGATGGCTTGATTGAATGGGATGAGCAAGGGTTAACTGTAACAACGATTGGCCGACAGTTTATCCGGAATATCTGCAGTGCATTTGACTTGTACATGCAGCGGAATAAGAATAAAACAGGAAAAGAGTTGTACAGCAAGGCGATCTGATGATGAGTGATGAGTAGTTGCCGATGTTTGGTTATTACTATTTTAATTCCGTCAGACGAGGGTATCAGACGGGTACCTTCCAGTCATTGATCACTCATCCTTATTTCTTCCGAATCAGTTTATAAATCTTAATAGCGCTCATCAATAACACAATAAACAACAGCAATCCAAGCACGCCCCACAAAGCACTCATGTTTTGTTTTACCACAACAAGCATTACAACGGCAACAAGAAAAATAGTTGCTACTTCATTCCAGATACGGAGCTGTTGCGATGAATAGTTGAATATTCCTGCCGTTTGCTGTTTGAAAATTTTATGGAGGGAAAAATGATAGAGATATAAAAAGAGAACTAAGATGAGTTTAATGAGCATCCAGCGTCCGGCAGGTTCAAATACAAATTTTGAATAACCACTCGCAAACAAAACCCAAGTTCCAAAAATCAATGTCAACACAGCCGATGGCCAGGTGATACCGTACCACAGGCGTTTCATCATAATGCCAAATTGTTCACGCAACACATCCTTTGGAACAGATTCTCTATCGCCTGCTTCTGTATTGTAAATTAAAAGGCGGGGCATGTAGAACAGCCCTGCAAACCAGGTTACAATAAAAATGATATGGATTGCTTTTATATAGAGATACATTTCGTGAATAGAGAATGGTGAATGGTGAATTAAAGCCCCATTCATCAATCATTATAAAATTAAAGTTGTAATGTTCAAATAATAATCTGTTGATCCAATAGTTCCTTGAGCCCGGCATTCACAATTGACCATTCACTATTCACCTTACCCAAGCACCATCTCTCTATTTCCACCTGCAACTCCTTCAACATAATTTGCAATTGCCTGCACCCATAACGGATGCACATTCATACAAGGAATCATGGTATAAGATTTACCTCCTGCTTCTATGAATGTTTCTTTTCCACGTTCAGCAATTTCTTCTAATGTTTCCAAACAATCACTTACAAATGCCGGGCAAAGAATCAATAACTTTTTAATTCCTTCTTTGGGCATATCCCGTAACCTGAAATCAGTATAAGGTCTCAACCATTGTTCTCCGGCCAATCTTGACTGAAACGAGAAGCTGTGTTTATCTTCCGGCAACCCAAGTTTTTCAGCAATCAGTTTCGTAGTTACCACACATTGATGACGGTAACAGGTATCATGTGCCGGTGAAGCTACGTTACAACAATCAGTTACTTTTAAACAATGACAATTAGTAGAATCTGCTTTTGTTAAATGCCGCTCAGGGATACCATGGTAGCTGAATAAGATATGATCGTACTCCTGCTTCAGGTAAGGACGGATATTTTCGGCCATAGCATGGATGTAATGCACTTCATTATAATAGGGCTTAATAAAACTCAGCTTAAACGAATATTTATTCTTTGCATGAATTTCTTTTGCACTCTCTACCGCTGTTTCATAAGATGCCATCGCATAATGTGGATACAAAGGCACTGCAATCACCTCATTCAAATCTGCATTTTGTTGTACTAAATTATCCAAGGCATACTTCACCGTAGGGTTTCCATAACGCATCGCAATTTCAACCGGCATATCAATTTGCTGATCGAGTGCATCCTGTAATTGTTTGGTCAAAACAATTAATGGAGAACCTTCTTTTGTCCAGATAGTACGGTAAGCTTCCGCAGATTTTGGTGCCCGGAAACGAGTGATAATTCCTTTCACCAGCAATAAACGCAACAGGTAGGGATAATCGATCACCCGCTCATCCATCAAAAATTCATTGAGGTATCGTCGTACATCTTTTACTTCTGTTGAATCAGGTGAACCAAGATTCATTAACAGGATTCCTTTCTTGTTGCTGCTTTGCATATCATTTTTATTCGTTGCAAAAGTAACCGTTCAGGAAAATAAAAGTTCAAAAACAAAATTGATTTGTATGAACTGGTATTTTTCTGAATGAGTTGAAACAATTGATAGACGCAGTTTTCAATGATGATGAACAGTCGTTAACCTGATGAAAATCAGCAGTTAAAATGACAGTGTAATGACAGATTTTTTAGGCCTGTTAACGCTCCGCAAGTACATTTGCCGTGATGAACAGTTGAACACAATGCCTGGAACAAATTCAAAAGACATATCGAAATTTTTTATTGCCGGAATTAATTACCGCAAGACGGATGCATTGATGAGAGGCCAGTTTGCCATCAGCAATGAACAATATGCTACAATTCTTGAACAAGCACCTTCTTATGCTGTAAATGAATTTTTTATTGTTTCAACCTGCAACCGCACGGAGATTTATGGATTTGCTGAAAATGTTCATCAACTCATTGCGCTTCTTTGTTCACAAACGGAAGGTTCTGTTGAAACATTTATTCAATTGTCCTATGTCAAACAAGGTTTGAAAGCTGTTGAACACCTGTTTTATGTAGGTGGCGGATTGGATTCACAGATACTGGGCGATTATGAAATTGTAGGCCAGATTAAACAAGCAGCGAAAATTGCCAAGCAATACGATCGTATTGACGCATTTACTGAACGTTTGGTGAATTGCATGTTGCAATCTTCTAAAGCTATTAAGAACAGAACCAAATTAAGTGATGGAACAGTTTCAGTTTCTTTTGCTGCCATTCAATACATCCGTAAACATATAAGTGGAATCAAGAATAAAAAAATTCTGTTATTGGGCACAGGAAAATTTGGCCGAAATACCTGCAAAAACCTGGTAGATTACCTGGGTACAAAAAATATTATTCTCATTAACCGTACAGAAGAGAAAGCAATATTACTTGCAGATGAATTAGAGTTACAATCTGCTCCCATCAATGAATTACAGCAACATATTACTGCAGCCGATATTATTTTAGTAGCTACCAATGCTGCAGAACCAACCATCTTAGCATCACAACTTGAAGGGTTGAATAATAAACTCATTATTGATCTTTCCATTCCTTATAATGTTGAGCAATCAGCAAAAGAACTCCACAACATTACATTAGTTAATGTTGACGATTTATCAAAGCTCAAAGATGAAACGCTGGCAAAACGAGAAGCCGAAGTGCCGAAAGCAAAAGCAATCATCAATGAGCATACAACAGAATTTTTAGACTGGTACCACATGCGGAAACATGTACCGGTGTTGAAAGCTGTGAAAACAAAGTTGAAAGAAATTCATACTTCCCCATTATATATAACTTTGCCTCATCAGTCAACCGAAAAGATTTGCCCCGATGAAAAAATTCAACGGGTGATCAATGGTATGGCTTCTAAAATGAAAGAGCAAAACCAAAAAGGCTGTCATTATATTGAAGCCATCAATGAGTTTATTGCTACAGGTACGAATTAACAATGGGAACAATACTCCGGATCGGAACAAGGGAAAGTCAATTAGCAGTATGGCAGGCAACACAGGTAAAAGAGTTGCTGGCTGAGTATGGTTTTGAATCAGAACTGATTTACATCAAAAGTGAAGGTGATATTGATTTAGTAACGCCCTTATATGAAATGGGTGTACAGGGAATTTTTACAAGGAGCCTTGACATTGCATTACTCAACCATACAATTGATATTGCTGTTCACTCCATGAAAGATGTTCCTACACAATTGCCGGAAGGAATTGTGCAGGCAGCAGTGTTGAAGAGAGGACCGGTAAAGGATTTGTTGGTGTGGAAAGGCGAATGGTCAATGGTGAATGGTGAATGGTCAATACCCGGCAAAGCAGCACTACAAATTGCAACAAGCAGCATCAGAAGAAAAGCACAATGGCTGAATAAGTTTCCATCTTCACAAATACATACACTAAGAGGTAATGTAAATACAAGATTGAAAAAGTTACAGGAAGAAAATTGGGATGGGGCGATTTTTGCGGCAGCAGGTTTAGAACGAATTAATCTTCGCCCTGAAAATTCAATTGAACTGGATTGGATGTTACCTGCGCCTGCACAAGGAGCCATCATGGTTGTTTGCAGAGAAGATGATAACGTTGCATTGGATGCATGTGTACATTTCAATCATGCTGATACAGCTTTCTGTACAAAGATCGAACGTCACTTTTTGAGCGCATTATTGGGCGGCTGTTCCACTCCTATTAGTGCATATGCAGAAATAAAAGATGATGAAGTTCATTTTAGTGGAAATATTTTTTCACTTGACGGAAAGCAGAAAGCAGAATTTGAAACAACTGTTCCGATAGTTGAAGCAAGTGACTTAGGTGTTTATGCTGCAGAAGAATTATTAAAAACAGGTGGACAAAAAATAGCAGACAACATTAGAAATAACACTTTATAAAATAAAAACATCCCGTTTGGAGATATTCAACTGCCGATGTGTAAGAATAGAAAACAAAACATTGTACAAAAACACCGCTCCCAATATTCGATTTAACTTCAATATTCCTTCTCCTTTTGGAGAAGGTGCCGAAGGCGGATGAGGCGAGAGGGAGAAGGAGGGTGAGGCTTATGCAGGAAAATAAAATTCAAATATTATCAACCAGACCATTGAGTGCGGCATTAATAGGAGAAGCAGATACTGCAGGTATTACTATTGATGAGTTATCGTTCATTGAAACAGAAGCTGTGCAGGATATTGTAGTGCAACAGGAAATTGAACAGGCTTATCTCCGGTCGGCCACTGTAGTCTTTACCAGTATGAATGCAGTAGATGCAGTGGTTACATGGCAGGATGGACACCAACCCGACTGGGTGATCTATTGTATTGGCAATACAACCAAACAACTGGTGAAAGAAAATTTTGGTGTCAACAGTGTAGCAGGAACTGCAGGATCAGCTGCTGAATTAGCAGAAAAGATTGTGGAGGAACATGATATTAAAGAAGTCATCTTTTTCTGTGGAGATCAACGCAGGGAAGAATTACCAGCTATTCTTAGCAACAACAATATTGATGTACAGGAGATCGTGGTGTACCAAACAATTCCTGTTCATCACAAGATTGAAAAAACATACGCTGGTATTTTATTCTTTAGCCCCAGTGCCGTAGAAAGTTTTTTTTCGAAAAACAAACTGCCCGGGCAAACAATTTTGTTTTCCATTGGTAATACTACTGCAACAGAAATTAAAAAGTTTACAAATAACAAGATCATCATCAGTGAAGAACCGGGAAAAGAAAACCTGGTAAGACAGATGATAGATTTCTTTTCGTGAATGAATGTCTTAGTATTGACCCTGCCTACCGGCAGGTAAGCATTCATCATTTACAATTGACGAAACAACATACAGAATGACAGCACTCAAAAACGACTTATTATTAAAAGCTCTTAGGGGAGAAGCAGTAGAACGTCCGCCTGTATGGATGATGCGCCAGGCAGGAAGATATTTACCCGATTATATTAAGCTGCGGGAGAAATATGATTTCTTCACCCGTGTGCAAACACCGGAACTTGCAACAGCCATTACTTTACAACCGGTTGATCAGGTTGGTGTAGATGCGGCTATTATTTTCAGTGATATTTTAGTAATTCCACAAGCAATGGGTTTGGAGGTATTGATGGAAGAAGGGAAAGGGCCCTCATTGCCTAAAACAATTGCTACACAAAGAGATATTGATGCATTGATCACAACCGGAGCAGAAGAAAGTTTGAAGTATGTGTATGATGCATTGGCCTTAACAAAAAGACAATTGAATGGTCGTGTTCCCTTGATTGGTTTTGCCGGTGCGCCATGGACCATCCTTTGTTATATGGTGGAAGGGAAAGGAAGTAAGACATGGGATAAAGCCAAGCAGTTTGCATATACCCAACCACAGATGGCTCATCAGTTATTGCAGAAAATCACTGATATTACGATTTCATATTTAAAGCACCAGGTAAAAGCAGGTGCAGATATTGTGCAGGTGTTTGATAGCTGGGCTGGTTCATTAAGTCCCGCTGATTTTAAATTATTTGCACAACCCTACTTATTCCAGATCGCCGAAGCATTGAAAGATGATGCACCTGTTATTTTATTTCCAAAAGGAAGCTGGTATGCATTGAAAGAGATCAGTGAAAGTGCAGCAAGCGGTGTTGGAATTGACTGGTGTATTACTCCCCAGTTTGCAAGAGAGCTCACCAACAACAATATTACTATTCAAGGTAACTTTGATCCATCGAAATTGTTAGCACCAATTCCTGAGATAAAAAAAGCAGTGAAGGAAATGATTGATGCATTTGGTACACAACGATACATTGCAAATTTGGGACATGGTATTACACCCAATGTACCTGTTGATCATGCAAGAGCATTTGTTGATGCGGTGAAAGAATATCAAGGCCCCCTCTAACTCCCCCAAAGGAGGAGAATTGCTTAGCACAAGGCCAGCTTATTAAAGATGTTGATTTATGCAATACAGTTGAAATGCTTAATAAAGTTGATCATATTTAACACACTTTGGCCTCCCTCTCTTTTGTAGAGGAACCGAGTCTGCCTGACGGTAGGCAGGAGTGAGGTTAACAAAGCCTATTCATTTATAGATTTTATTAAACAAAAAAGTGACAGCAAATTCAATATATCAGGAGCTTTCTTCTCTTCCCCATTCGGGGGTTAGGGGGCTTTGGATAAGCTTCATTCATGATCTGCAAAACAGCATCTGTTCTGCATTGGAAGAGGTGGATGGTAAAGCAACTTTTTTTGAAGACGCATGGGAACGTCCCGAAGGTGGTGGTGGCAAAACACGTGTTATTGCCAATGGTAACGTGTTTGAAAAAGGCGGCGTAAACACATCCATTGTGTTTGGCGATGTAACCGATGCGATGAGAACACAATTAAAAATTAATGGCGATAAATGGTTTGCTTGTGGCATAAGTTTAGTGCTTCATCCCGTTAATCCATTTGTACCCACAGTTCATTGTAACTACAGATTGTTTGAACTATATAAAATCTCGCCGATAAGCGAGGCTTTGCAGCATGGAAAGGCCCCTCCTTCGGAGGGGTTTGGGGAGGTCATCGATCGTTGGTTTGGCGGCGGTACCGATCTTACCCCTTACTATTTATTCGAAGAAGATGCAAAGCATTTTCATCAAACTTATAAAAATGTATGCGATGGATTTGACGTATCATTTTATCCTAAGTTCAAAAAAGAGTGTGATAGCTATTTTGTAAACTGGCATCGCAATGCAGAACGCAGAGGTATTGGTGGTATCTTTTATGATTATCAAAGGGAAGACACGGCCCCCTTTAATTCCCCCAGAGGGGGAAAACCCACTGCACAAACCTCACTTGTTCAAGATGCTGATAATTCTTTAAAGCCGATGACAGGTGAGGCAGGTGCGCAGATGGCCCACTCTACCGGAGGGGGTCGGGGGGCGGCCTTCTGGATTGAGTTTGCAAAAGCTTGCGGCAATGCATTCATTGATGCCTACATTCCTATCGTTGAAAAAAGAAAGAGTACAAACTACACAGCAGAAAATAAATACTGGCAGGAAATACGCAGAGGCAGATATGTTGAATTTAACTTAGTACACGACCGTGGTACCTTGTTCGGTTTAAAAACAAACGGACGTATTGAAAGTATTTTGATGAGCTTACCTCCTACTGTCCGGTTTGAATATAATTATCAACCTGCGTTTGGCAGTGAAGAATATAAATTGCAGGAAGCTTGTCTGCACCCAAGAGATTGGTTGGGTGAAATAACTGATGCTGAAAGAGAAGAATGGGCGAAACGTTCGAATAGTTGTTAAATAGTATCACCCCCGACAGCGGTTGCAAACCCTGTCGGCGGTTGTTTAAAATCTAACTAAAAGAAATTGTATGCATTTGCAAAGAAGAAACAGAATTCTCCGGCAATCGGAAGCAATCAGAAGTTTAGTGAGTGAAACAAAGCTTTCAGCCAATGACTTTATCGTTCCTTTATTCATTGATGAAGGAGAAAATGTAAAAACAGAAATTGTATCCATGCCCGGTTACTATCGTAATAGTTTAGATGTAACGATGAATGAAGTAAAAGAACTCTGGAGCATGGGTTTAAAGAGTGTGTTGCTCTTTGTAAAATCAAAAGACGAATTAAAAGATAACACGGGCAAAGAAGCCTGGAATAAAGATGGGCTGATGCAACGCAGCATCAAAGCCATTAAAGATGCTGTGCCGGAAATGTATGTGATGACAGATGTAGCATTGGATCCGTATTCATCTTATGGTCATGATGGTATTGTGAAAGATGGACAGATCGTTAATGATGAAACAGTTGAAGCGTTGGTGAAGATGAGTATCAGTCATGCAGCAGCCGGGGCTGATATGGTTGCACCAAGCGACATGATGGACGGACGTATCGGCGCCATCAGAAAAGGTTTGGAAGAAAATAATTTCATTGACACAGGTATCATGAGCTACAGTGCAAAATATGCATCATGTTTTTATGGTCCGTTTCGTGATGCATTGGATAGTGCTCCGGGCTTTGGTGATAAGAAGAGTTATCAAATGGATTATGGCAATCGTATCGAAGCAATCAAAGAAACCTTGATGGATGTAGAAGAGGGTGCTGATATTGTAATGGTGAAACCAGCGTTGAGTTATTTAGATATTATTCGTGAAGTAAAGAATGCAGTGAACGTTCCTGTAAGTGCATATAATATCAGCGGCGAATATGCAATGATCAAAGCTGCTGCAGAGAAAGGCTGGATCAATGAAGACAAAGCGATCATGGAAGTATTGACTTCTATCAAGCGTGCAGGTGCCGATTTAATCGCCACTTATTTCGCAAAAGATTTTATTAGAATTATGGGGCACTAAGAAACAAAGGCACGAAGCTCCTCACAAGTCAGGCCGCTCTAAGCGGCCAGACTTAGCAGCAACTTCATCAATCTAAAACTTTCTGCCTTAGCGCCTTCGTGGCAAAAAATAAAATGATGTACGAAAAAAGCAAAGAACTATTCGAACGGGCACAGAAAAGTATTCCTGGTGGAGTAAACTCTCCGGTACGTGCATTTAAAAGTGTAGGTGGTACTCCTTTGTTTATGCAAAAAGCAAAAGGTGCTTACATGTATGATGTTGATGGCAATCAGTATATTGATTATATCGCTTCATGGGGACCCATGATTCTTGGCCATGCACATGAACCCATTGTAAAAGCCATCCGGGAAAAAGCAGTTGATTCAACTTCTTTTGGTGCACCAACAGAACTGGAAATAGAAATGGCGGAACTTATCATCAGCATGATATCAAATGTTGATCTGATAAGAATGGTAAGCAGCGGTACTGAAGCTTGTATGAGTGCAGTCCGTCTGGCAAGAGGTTATACAGGTAGAAATAAGATCATCAAGTTTGAAGGACACTATCACGGTCATGCTGATTCGTTTTTAGTAAAAGCAGGAAGTGGTGTTGCTACTTTTAATATTCAAATAGTACCAGGTGTTACAGCAGGTGTAGCAAATGATACATTAACGGCGGCATTCAATGATCTGAATGCTGTAATGAAATTAGCAGCCGAGCATAAAGGAGAAATCGCTGCCATCATTGTAGAACCTGTTGCAGGTAATATGGGTTGTATTTTACCCCAAGCAGGTTTTCATGAAGGATTAAGAAAGCTGTGTGATGAAGAAGGTATCGTATTCATCTTTGATGAAGTGATGACCGGTTTCCGTTTAGCGCCCGGTGGCGCACAGGAACTTCTCGGTATTAAAGCAGACCTTGTTACTTACGGAAAAGTAATTGGTGGTGGTATGCCTGTTGGTGCATTCGGCGGTAAGAAAGAAATCATGCAACATATTTCACCACTTGGCAATGTTTACCAAGCGGGAACATTAAGCGGCAATCCTATTGCGATGATTGCCGGTTATACATTATTGACTGAATTAAAAAACAATCCTTCTATTTATAAAGAACTCGAAGAGAAAACAATTTACCTGCGTGATGGATTGAATGAAGTATTGAAAGCATGGGGGCAACCTTATGTCATCAATCAACTTGGGTCTATGATCAGCGTGCATTTCAGTGATCACCCGGTTGTTGATTTTGCAACTGCAGCATCGGCAAATAATGATTTATTTAAAAAATATTTTCATGCAATGTTGAAGCGTGGAATTTATTTACCACCTTCTGCATTTGAAAGCTGGTTCCTCAACAATGCATTAACGTATGAGGATCTGGACAAAACAATCCAGGCAACAAAAGAAAGTTTACAAGAACTTGTCTGACGCCCTCGTCTGACAAGTTGATCAAAGTGCATGATGTTTATATCTTGTCAGACGAGGGCGTCAGACAACAAAAAAGATGTCTCTAAAACTTCGCCCCAACACTCACAAAGAAACTCCTTCCATCAGCAGGTAATGCTCCCGGACCGGGATAGCCGCCTGCACGTCGTGTGAAATATTTTTCATTCGTAAGATTATTAATACCTGCTTTGATACTTAAATTTTTGCTGAAACGATAAGCTGCAGTTAAATCAGTTACTGTATAGGAAGGGATCACACCATTTAGTGCATTTGCCGTTGGCGTAACAGTATTGTTCGCATCTGCAAAAGCATCACTTACATAACTCAATTGGCCTGTTAACGATAATCTTTTGAACGAATAAGTTAAACCACTTCTTACAATATGCTCTGGTGCATTTTCCACTTTCTTATTCTGCAGATTGCTTTCAACCAACTGGTTGCTGCTGTTCTTTGTGATCACTTTAAAGTTTCCGTAACGGGCATCAGTGTAACCATAAGAAACAAAAAGGTTGACATCGCCCCAGGTTGATTTATCAGTAAATAGTTTTACCGGACTAAATTCAATTAACCCTTCAATTCCTTTGCTGCTACTGTTACCAACATTCGTACGATAGTTATAAAAACTTCCATCGGTACGTTGCTGCACAATAGTACCAATCCGATTATTGTATTGCAGATAAAAAGCACTTACATCAAAAAAGAGATAAGATCCTAAACGTCCACGATAACCTAAATCTGTGTTATATCCTTTTGCATCTTTAATATTCTGATCAACCACATCTGTTGTAGGGGGTGCAGTTAAATCTGCAAATTGTACCGGTCGATAAGCTTGTGTGATATTTGCATAGAGTTCACTCATAGATGTAACATGATATTCTGCACCAACACCTGCCAGTACAAAACCACGGCTGCGTTTTTGATTCTGCAATAACACTTCATTGCCTCCGCTGAAGCCATTTCGGCCACTTGCTTTACCGGTAATAAATTCATAACGGATGCCGGGTATGATGATAAATTTTTCAGAGAATCTGAAAATATTCTCTGCATGTACAGCTGTATTGATAGAGTTGAAATCAATATCTCTTGTCCAGATACCATCACTCACCGTCATGTCATAATCCATTCCGGTGTTTCCTTTTCCATCAGCAGCATAACGCAGGGTTGTTCCTTTGTATAAACGGCCACCAACTGAAAATGAGTTATTCATTTTCCCAAGCTTGTATGCACCGAGGTAACGTACTTCCAAACCATAATTACGGTAATCATCTTCATTCAGGTTACGGGTATTGTATTGATTGGTTCTTTTGTTGATCGTATCTTTTATAATGATGCCGCCGGAAGGAATATAACCAACACTGTTACGATCGCCATGCACAGCAAACAGTTTTACATTCAAACGTGATGTTTCGCTGAATTTATAATTGCTTATGAGTGCTGCCGTTGTCCAGGTAACATCAAACCAGTTTCGGCTGCGAAAACTTTGTTTGATGTTCTCTTTCAATTGTGCATCGGTTAAACCACCGGGTTGCTGACTGCGCATATTGCTGCGCATCAATTCTGCTGTAACAGAGAATTTATCAGTAAAGCGATAAGTAATTGTTCCAAAGCCTGAATTGTTATAGTAGCGGCTGTTCTGTCTGTATCCATCTGCATTCCGGTGATCAAAGAAACCATAATAATGAAACTTCTTAGTTTCTCCACCTACCGCATTATAACTGTTGAATAAACCATTACTTCCAATGGTTTGCTGTGTTTCGAACTCAAATGGTTTGTTGATTTCACTTCCGTTGCGTAAAATATAATTAATCATTCCACCAAACTGCGGACCGTATTGCAGTGAACCATGCCCTCTTATAATTTCAATACGCTGTACTGCCTGTAATTGCGGATTGTAATAGGCTTCGGGATAACCATAAGGATCTGCTGAAATATCATATCCGTTTTGCCTTATATTGAATTCCCAACTGCGGTTGGGGCTTAAACCTCTTGCTGCAATACCAATCTGGATACCGCTGCCATCGCTTTCCCAAATCTGAATACCGGGAATTTTAGCCATCACCTGGCGCATAGTATTGGTTACCACATTTCCCTGTACGTTATCTACAACAATTAATGAGTTCTTTTTACCCGCATTGATATTTACGCCAACAATTTCAGGTAAAAAATGTACATCGGCACGGCTGTTACGTCCAACAACTGTAATGTCGGCTAAGTATTTTCTGTGAATACGACTACTGTCTGTTTTTGTTGAATCCTCTTGAGCGGTTGTTTGTAACCCTAATATTGTCAGGCAAATAGTTAGAATAGTTCTGTTCATCTTCATCTCTAATTTTAATTGAAAGCAAAGGTGAGTTATAGGCATCCAAATCATTTACAGAATGAGGAAAAGCATTTACGCAAAACGGAAAGCTTTAATAAAACAAACAGGTATTAGTTTGCTTTAAACAACAATTCACAAGGCTTCAAGCCTGTGTGTTTTTTAAACGCAGTAGAGAAATGTGAGATGGATGAGTAACCAAGCAATGCACTTACATCTGTTACACTCAGCCCTTTTTCATAAAGAAGATATTTAGCATGCTCCATCCGCTGGCTTTGATAAAAATCAAACACCGTGCTGCCAAACATTTCTTTAAAACCCTTCTTCAGGTAACATTCGTTTGTTCCTACTTTACGGCTGAGTTCTTTGATAGTAATAGGATCGCCAATGCGTTGCAATAAAATTTCACGGGCCAGGTTCATCTTTTCACGATCAGCTTCATTAGAAAGAAATTTGCAGGCAAAACTTTCTTCTGCTTTTTCTTCTACCAAACATTCCAGCCCATATAATAAAAGTGTTTGTAATTGGCTGTTTACATAAATATTTTCTAATGCATTGCTGTAATTGTGTTGTAAGAGGTTTTCAAGAATGTTTCTTGTGCGGTTGCACAAATTCACAGCAGTATAAAAGGATTCTTTTTGTTTGAATGCAAGTATCTGATCGCTTTTTGTTTGAACAACTTTTCCTTTTACAAACTGGCTGAGGTAAGCAGCAGAATATCGAAAGCTGAAAACATCAAATGTGGCTGTTTGTTCTTTACACTCCGGCGATTGATTTTTACAAGTCCCGTTACTGCAGGTTTCGTTTTCACAATACTTATTCCCCGAAATACAAAACCGCAGTTCAATGCTCCTGTCTTTCGATTGTTTGGGTTGATAATTGTAAGCCAGCAAGCCCACATCTTCCATACTCCATTGAGACTGCATTTTATAACGTTGAATATGATAATGCACTGAACCGGGAATCTGTTTTTCCTGTTCATAGAGTAAATCCAGCTCATGAGTCATGAGCGGATGCTTGTATGAAAGTGTAAGTAATTCGTTCAATTGTGCTATCACAATGCAAATTTATGCATTTGCATACTTGGAATCCTCAACAATTGCCAGACTTTGGTCATGTTTCAGTTTCAGTTCTTATTTTGAGATGCAAAAAAAGATGCTTTCCATTAGATGAAATTGTTGCATTTTTTCAGTAGAAAATTGTGATTTTATATGCCCAAAAATATCGCTTAAAAACGTTTCAACCGCCTGCTTTTCCGTACATTTGCCCGAATATATTTTTACCTCACAAAACAGACTTTTGAGAAGCATTATATGAGTACAGATTTGCAGGAAAAAGCCCTCAGCGCAGCAGCACAAAATGCAGGTTATGGCGCAGACAGTATCCAGGTTTTAGAAGGTTTAGAAGCGGTTCGTAAAAGACCCGCCATGTACATTGGCGATATCAGTGAAAAAGGGCTACACCACCTCGTATATGAAGTGGTTGACAACTCTATTGATGAGGCTATGGCTGGTTATTGCAAAAACATCACCGTAAACATTCATGAAGATAACAGCATCAGTGTACAGGATGATGGTCGTGGTATTCCCACAGCCATGCATACAAAGGAAAAACGCTCAGCGCTGGAAGTTGTAATGACCGTGCTTCATGCCGGTGGTAAATTCGATAAAGGTTCTTATAAAGTAAGTGGTGGTTTGCATGGTGTGGGTGTGAGTTGCGTAAACGCACTTTCAACCAAATTGCTTGTAACCGTTCAGCGTGAAGGAAAAATATTTGAGCAGGAATATCATATCGGTATACCAAAATATGCGGTGAGAGAAATTGGCGAAAGTGAGATTACCGGAACAAAGGTTCATTTCTGGCCCGATACAACCATTTTTACCGCTTCTGTTTTTAAAAAGGAAATTCTTGAAGCACGGCTTCGTGAACTTTCTTTTTTAAATAAAGGTATCCGCATCATCCTGAATGATCTTCGTGAAATAGATGATAACGGACTTACTTACACTAGTACTTTTTTCAGTGAAGGTGGTATCGTTGAATTTGTTGAGCTGATTGACAGAAACAGCAAACGTAGTCCGCTGTTACCACAGGTAATTTATATGGATGGCCACGATCCTGTTAGCAATGTAGCTGTTGAAGTGGCAATGGTATATAATGACTCTTACAATGAGCATATCTTCTCTTATGTAAATAATATCAACACCATTGAGGGTGGTACGCATGTAACCGGTTTTCGCAGGGCCATTACAAGAGTGTTTACTTCTTACGGAAAAAAAGAAGGTTTATTTGAAAGAGCTAAAGTGGATGTTGAAGGAGATGATTTCCGTGAAGGATTAACTGCTATCATCTCCGTAAAAGTTCCGGAACCACAGTTCGAAGGTCAAACAAAAACCAAACTCGGTAACAGTGAAGTAAGTGGTATAGTTGAAACTTCAGTGGGCCGCACATTAGAGGCTTATCTGGAAGAAAATCCAAGAGAAGCTAAGAACATTGTTCAAAAAATTATTCTTGCAGCACAGGCAAGAGCAGCAGCTAAAAAAGCCCGTGAACTGGTACAACGTAAAACCGTATTAAGCGGTGGTGGTTTACCCGGTAAACTGGCCGATTGCTCTGACCGTGACCCTCAGCGTTGCGAATTATATTTGGTTGAGGGTGATTCAGCAGGTGGTACAGCCAAACAAGGCCGTGACCGTAGCTTTCAGGCTATTCTTCCGTTACGTGGTAAAATCCTGAACGTAGAAAAAGCAATGGAGCATAAGATCTACGATAACGAGGAGATCCGCAACATGTTTACTGCTTTAGGCGTAAAGATGGGCACACCTGAAGATCCAAAAGCATTAGACATCAGCAAGCTCCGTTATCATAAGACCATCATCATGACGGATGCCGATGTAGATGGCAGTCATATTGCTACGCTCATCCTTACCTTCTTCTTCCGTTATATGACAGCTATTGTTGAACAGGGCTATTTATACATTGCTCAACCGCCATTATACCAGGTTAAGAAAGGGAAAGACATGGCCTATGCGTGGACCGAAGAACAACGTAAAGGTTATATCACTCAATTTGGTGCAGGAAAAGAAGAGAGCGTAGGCGTACAACGTTACAAAGGTTTGGGAGAAATGAATGCCGATCAGTTATGGGAAACAACGATGAACCCCGCTACCCGTGCTTTGAAACTTGTAACCATTGAAAGTGCTGCAGAAGCCGACAGAGTTTTCAGTATGTTGATGGGTGATGAGGTGGCTCCACGCAGAGAATTTATTGAAAGTCATGCGAAGTATGCCAATATTGATGTGTAAGTACATCTGTTTTCAGCGTAACTCATTAACCAGCCTCAGGCTAAAATTCTAAGAAATCATATCGTTAAAGCAGCTTTTAGGAGCTGCTTTAACATTGATTATCAATGATTAAAGCCTTGTGGAAAGCATTTTGGGGCTAATTTATGGAAAATCTGTACTTTTAAACTGAGCCGGAGGGCCGGGAATATTTTACTAACCCCCAAAAATTATTGAATTATGCAATTAACAGCGTATAACGTAAAGACAAAAGAAAAAGATGTTCCGATCCAGAATGCAATTGTATCCCGTACATCTAAAGGTGGATATATCGCAAAGGGTGATGATGGAAAAGGTAATAAACTCACTGCTTTGTTAGGTGAAGCAAAAGCTTTAGCCGCAATTGCTGCTGGTACAGCAAAAAAAGGCTGGGACTAATTTCTGCATGATATTAAAAAGTCGCCCCGCAGGTGTGGGGCGACTTTTTTATTTCTATCGGTCATATGCCTTTCTATTTAGTATAGGGAATATGCCTTTCTATTTAGTATAGGGAATATGATTTATAACGGAAAGTTGTTTGCAATTCCTCTTGTTACACTTTGAATAGCCTGTTGTACAGGATAATTCCAATCTGTTTGGTTTCTGAATCTTGTACTCCACATCGTGTAACTTCCTTTTACTAAAGCACAGTTCACATATATATCGCTTGTACGTGCAGCTCCGGTAGGAAGATTTAACCGGGGTATTGTTTGATTGACAATGCCGCCAATGACATCAACCCCCAAGGCAACTTCATCACGCATAATACGATTCTGTGTAACCTTCATTGTTACTACTGCATCAACGTTTAATATCCTGGCTAACTCCTGCGGGTCCATTTGCCATGCAGTTGAATCAGTCATTCCTTTTTCGTTCATTAACGTAAGTGTTTTGTCGATGCTTTGAAATTGTACCTGCGAATAATTTCTTGTACGGTAATCATAAAATTGCACCAAGTCAATATATAAAGACTGATACATGAATTTCCGATGTTCTTCAACAGTTTTTTGAAATTGTTCGGTAGTAACATTCTTTGGCATGTTCCCTGTTATTTCCAGTTGCACTGGTAAAATAGCAATGGTTCTGATGTTGTAACGATCGACCCGTTCAATCATTTTTTTTCTTGTGCAGGAAGTAATAATAACAGAGAAAGAAAAAAAGAGTAAAGCTTGCTTCATAAGCGAGGGTTTAAGTGGATTAATAGTTCTTGACATTGAAAATTCATCAAGCTCAATGCCAGAATCAATAAAACGCTTTTGCCCTAACTTTTATTATGCTTTGCTTAACAGGTCAATCGTAAAACTACTTGATTAAACGGATGGTTAAAGGGTAGCGGTATAAAACATCATCGGCTGCTTTAACTGCTGCAATGATATACAGTATTAATGATACCACTCCTATGGCAATCAACAGCAGAATACCTACAAGCACCAAAATGAGAACAATGCTCACCATGCAATACAGAAAAATGGAGATCTGAAAATTGAGTGCTTCTTTTGCATGCTCGGCTACATAAGGTGATTCATCTTTTTTTACTAAATAAATAACCAGGGCGGGAATAAAAGAAAAAAAGATGGATAATACATGACAGAGAATAGCCATGGTTCGTTCATCGCTGCTAACGTTGGCATATTTAATTTCTCTTGATTGGGTGAAGCTTTGTTCCATGATAAAAGGTTTATGATTAAGGATAGAAAGTTATGAAAATAAAATCTAAGCATTCGCACTCATTTCCTTTTCCTTTAATGCAGTTGAAATACGCTGTAATAATTGAAGTAGCGCTTCCATACCCTTGATATCTTCTATTACCAGCATGAACAACTTCCCTGTTTGTTTCAATCTTGCTTTATTCAATGAAGTTTGAATGAACTGCAGAATATGATTAAATGTTGCCGATTCAAAATAAGGAGAATCAGGGTTATTGATAAAATAACAACGCAGTGTTTCATTTTTGAGTGTCATTTTTTCAAATCCCAGCTCTACTGCAATTCTTCTGCAACGTACGGTGGCAAACAAATCTTCCACCTGTGGCGGTATGGGTCCGAATCTGTCAATGAGTTCTGTATGAAAAGCAAGCAGGTCTTCCTCTGTTTCGGAATTATCAAGTCTTGAATATAAACTCAATCGTTCTGCAATACTTTCAACATAAGCATCAGGAATTAGTATTTCCAGATCAGTATCAATCATACAATCTTTTACAAAATTTTCCTGTTGTTGAATTTCATCCTTAAATAAATCACGAAATTTGGTTCGTTTCAATTCCCTGATGGCTTCATCCAATATCTTCTGATACATTTCAAAACCAATCTCTGCCATGAAACCGCTTTGCTCACCACCCAGCATATTTCCTGCACCACGAATATCCAAGTCACGCATGGCTATCTGGAAACCACTTCCCAACTCACTATGTTGTTCCAGTGTTTGTAAACGTTTTCTTGAATCATTGGGTAATGTGCTCATGGGTGGTGCCAGTAAATAACAGAAAGCTTTTTTATTGCTTCGCCCTACTCTTCCACGTAACTGGTGCAGATCACTTAATCCAAACTGGTGAGCATTATTAACGATGATGGTATTTACATTGGCAATATCCACACCGCTTTCAACAATATTGGTACAAACAAGTACATCATATTTCTTACCAATGAAATCGAAGATGCGTTCTTCCAGTTCATGACCTTCCATTTGCCCGTGTGCAAAACCAATACTTAAATCTGGGCAAAGCCTTTGAATGATGGCAGCCATTTCAGCAAGTCCGGCAATACGGTTATGAATAAAAAAGATCTGCCCGCCACGTTCTGTTTCATAATAGATGGCATCTCGGATAAAATCTTCCTGAAACACCTGTATCTCTGTTTGAATGGGTTGACGGTTGGGTGGCGGCGTATTCATAATACTCAAATCCCTTGCACCCATTAAACTGAATTGCAATGTGCGTGGAATGGGCGTTGCCGTTAGAGTTAATGAATCAACATTTGTTTTTAATGTTTTGATCTTTTCCTTGTGACCAACACCAAATTTCTGTTCTTCGTCCACCACCAGCAAGCCCAATTCTTTATACTTTACATCTTTACCCAGCAAGGCATGTGTGCCAATGATGATATCAACTTTTCCTTCCTCTAATTTTTTGTAGGTTTCTTTTTTTTCTTTCGCTGATTTGAAACGATTCACATAATCAACTGTTACAGGAAAATCTTTTAACCTGTCCTGGAATGTTTTATAATGCTGATAAGCAAGAATGGTTGTTGGCACCATGATGGCTGCCTGCTTTCCATCACACACGGTTTTAAATGCTGCACGAACAGCAATTTCGGTTTTACCAAAACCAACATCACCGCAAACCAAACGATCCATAGGTGATGGCGATTCCATATCTTTCTTTACATCGGCTGTTGCTTTGCTCTGATCAGGCGTGTCTTCATACATGAACGATGCTTCGAGTTCTGTTTGCAGATAACTGTCTGGTGTATGTGCAAAACCCTGCTGCGCCTTACGTTGAGCATAGAGCTGGATCAGATCAAACGCAATTTCTTTTACCTTGATCTTTGTTTTTTCTTTCAATCGCTGCCAAACATCGCTACCCAGTTTATTGATCTTGGGCACATTCCCTTCCTTACCGGTGTATTTTGAAATTTTATGCAGTGAGTTAATGTTCACATATAAAATATCGCTGTCTTTATAAATCAACCGCACAGCTTCCTGTAATCTTCCATTCACCTCAATCTTTTGTAAACCGCTGTAGGTTCCTACCCCATGATCAATATGCGTTACATAATCACCCGGCTGCAATTCTTTTAATGCTCGGATGGTTAGAGCTTTGCTTTTATTATAAGCCTGTTTTACTTTGTATTTATGATACCGTTGAAATATTTCATGATCTGTATAACAAAGGATTTTTAAATCTTCATCAATAAATCCTTCGTGGATAGAAACGGCGATAGGTGTAAAATGAATCTCTGCTTTGAGATCAGCAAAGATGCTGTGCAGGCGTTCTAACTGTTTAGGGTTCTCTGCAAAAATGAATGTTTCATAACCCTTGCTTTCATGATTCTTCAAATCTTT